>CAIOPD010000157.1 GCA_903860085.1 uncultured Pseudomonadota bacterium | reverse complement strand
GAACCCCCACGCTGTTGCCAGCGCGGGATTTTGAGTCCCGTGCGTCTACCAATTCCGCCATCCCGGCTTTTGGAATATACTTTGTCTGTATAATTGCAATACAGCCATTATAGCAAGCTCTTAGACTTATGCGAACACAAGATTTCGATTTTTATTTACCCACACAATTAATTGCACAACACCCAACCTCAGACAGAGCAGCTAGCCGCATGCTGCATCTTAATGGTGAGGATGGCAGTTTAATGGATGAAGCGTTTCTTGATTTACCAAATTTTCTGCAACCAGGAGATCTAGTCGTATTCAATGACACCCGAGTTATTAAAGCTAGGTTGCATGGTCAAAAACATAGTGGCGGAAATGTTGAAGTGCTTATAGAAAGAGTCATCGACAAACATACTGCATATGCTCATATTCGCGCCTCACGCGCACCAAAAGTAGGTGGCCAACTGAGATTGTCGGATGCGTTTGATGTGGAAGTTACCGCACGCCATGATGACTTATTTGAGATACTTTTTTTAAGTGAATCGTCGGTATTGGATTTACTAGAGCAACACGGGGCATTGCCTTTACCACCCTACATCACACATGAAGCCACCATTGATGATGAGGAGCGTTACCAAACTGTTTTTAGTAAAAATTTGGGTGCGGTAGCTGCCCCAACTGCAGGGCTGCATTTTAATGAACATCTATTAAATCATTTAAAAGATAAAGGTATTACTATTGCGTACATTACTCTTCATGTCGGCGCAGGCACTTTTCAGCCGGTACGTGTAGACAATATTAATGAGCATAAGATGCATAGTGAGCTTTACAACATCCCACAAATTACGATTGATATGATTGCAACAACCAAAGCCAATGGCGGCAAGGTTACTGCTATTGGAACCACTGCTCTTCGGGCTCTTGAAAGCGCAGCGCAGTATGAAGTATTAAAAGCAGGGCCGAGTGAAACCAGCATTTTCATTACGCCCGGATATCACTTTAATGTTGTGGATCGTTTATTTACGAACTTTCATCTACCTAAAAGTACACTACTCATGTTAGTGTCTGCCTTTGGTGGCACAAGCAACATTAAGCGCGCCTACGAGCATGCCATTGAACGGCAATATCGTTTTTTTAGTTATGGTGATGCTATGCTAATAGAAAAACAATATTCCCAATGAACGCAGTTGAACTAACCCTCTAAATGTTTTGACTAATTTAAGCATTATTAAAAATGTTCCCAAGAAAGAGATTTATGACAATCCCAAAAATTTTATGCTCTATATTTTTAGTTACAACGCTTCAACCTGCATATGCAGCAATTGTTGCCGAGGCTGAAGTAGGCATTAAAATTCCATTAGCCAAGAAACCTAGCACGCGTCCGATGACTGTCGCTTACATTCCAGGTTTCAAGCGTTATTACATTGCAGATGGTGGTTTAGCGCCAATGGCCACAGAGTTTGAGTCAGCGAGCTCTAAATCACTTATTCATACCTATGACGACTTAGGTAAATATTTGAGTTCTGCTAAACCTGGGTATGACAATCGCTCTATTTATTACAACTCTAACAGTAGCAAACTTGAAACCATCACCTACAATGTTTCTAGCGATGTTGGTTTTTCTCCAAACACTGGAATTTATTCCTTAGACTTAGCAGAGAACGGCGAGCTTAAAGACACATCAAATGAAGTGATGCAGTTTAATCCTGCATTTGGCGATGCGGCTACAATGCCGAGCTATAGTGCAGAAACCAATCAATATTACGCCAAACAAGAGCACAGCAATAAAGTATGGGTAGTCGATTTAAAATCCCGAGAAAAAGTGCGAGAAATTGCTTTAGACTTCGTAGCAGCAGGTGTTGCACACGATGATGTTAGCGACCACTTTGTTGCTTGTAGTGGGATTAAAGGCGAGGAACTTGTATTACTTGATGTGGACCACAAAGCAGTACTAATATTTAATTTAGATGGCCATTATGTGGGCAAGAGTGAATTGCCTAAAGAGATGAAGTTACGTTCACAAAATCACTTCAATGGAACGGGGTATAGCAATAATATGTTATTTGTATACCATGAGCCTGAAGGTGAGTTTGGCACTTACTATGGATTTAAAGTATTGAAAGCTAATTAACTTAATCATCTAAAAGTGAGCAATAAAAAAACCGCCTTTAGAGCGGTTTTTTTATTGCTTAAAAGATTCTAAATATTAGAATTATTTGCCTAGCATGCCTGCTAACTTGCCTGAAAGCATACCGAAAATAGCACCTAATACCACTGAAAGTGAAACCAACAGCACTGGATTGCTTAAATCTGTTGCAGTTACACTACCAGCACCAGTTGTTTGCAATGCGTAGCCAGCCGTAGCGGCATAACCATATACATTTGCTGGTACTACTGACAATAGATTTTGTCCTGCCACGATCACTAAGAAGAACACTGTTACAGCAATGTAAACTGCTGGACCTGCTGCACCGGCTAAACCTAATGGATTTGCACCCACTAAAGCTAAAGCAACACCAGCCAATACCGCACCGTAAACCATACCAGCGATAGTTTTTTGCAATGCAGCGTTATCACCGCCTGTATGGAAATAGCTACCCCACGCGATAAATCCAGCCCAAACCAACACTGATCCTGCAAGTGGCCCTAAAGCCAAGAATGCCCATACTCCACCTAAAATAGCGATACTTAGTGCTAATGCAGTTAATTTCGACATACTTAATCTCCTAATTATTATATTTGAGTGCAAGATACTTCGAACAGCAGTGTGATATGTCGGGTTGTTTTAATAATGTTTTGTGACACCCAAGCACATAACGCTAGGGGCATACTGAATGATTTTTACAAAAATGTAAACTTTTTTGTAAAATTTTGTAACAACTCTTATAACTTACGTACAGGAAAAGTGGCAGAAAGCCCTGTAGATAGGGGCTTTTAGGTACATATATTTATTTTATATATTTAAGTCTAGCCCCAACATTAGTCTCAAAAAAGCAAATTTTGGTACTGAAATAATTCTAAAATACCGTCATGTTGACCAAAAAAACGTTATAAATCACCATTTTTTACTGCCAAATGATGCCTTAAAGTCATGGAATAGGAAACCAAATCCGGATTCAGCAATGTCATTAAAAGTAAACCATAAAACACCATTATGGTAATTTAAAGATTGAAACATACGTTTCCATCCCTAAGATTGCAGCAATATAACTAAGCTAAACTCCGCATAAATTCAACCACATTATTCAGGGAAATTGACTCTGCATCCACTGATGTGCGGGCTTTATACTCAACTAAGCCCTCAGCTAAACCACGCTCTCCAATGACCAACCTATGTGGGATACCCATTAAATCAGCCTCAGCAAACATAACGCCTGGACGCTCGCCACGATCATCTAACAACACATCAACTCCAGCGGCCAATAAGTCATCGTGCAGGTTGTTGGCTGCCAGCTTAACCTCGGCTGATTTATCATAGCCGATGGCACAAATAGCCACTGAAAATGGTGCCATGCTCGCCGGAAAAATAATGCCCCTATCATCGTTGCCCTGCTCAATCGCTGCCCCGACAATACGTGAAACCCCGATACCATAACAACCCATTTCCATTACTTGAGTTTGCCCATTTTCATCCAAATAAGTAGCGTTCATAGCTTCTGAGTATTTGCTGCGCAGTTGGAAAATATGACCCACTTCAATACCGCGGCAAAGCGACAATTTACCTTTCCCATCCGGGCTTATATCACCTTCAATCACATTGCGAATGTCCGCGACTAGGATTGGCTCTGGTAAATCACGGCCAAAATTTACCCCGCTTAAATGATATTTCGGCTTATTGGCACCACATACAAAATCGCTCATTAGCGCAACGGTTTTATCCGCAATCACTTTTACCTGTGCACCTACACCAACTGGCCCAATAAAGCCTGGTGGGCAGAGTAAATTAGTGCGGATTTCCTCTTCAGTTGCCATCCTAAATTCAGACAAACCAGACAACTTAGCTAGTTTAACTTCATTTAAATTATGGTCGCCTCGTAATAAAGCTAAATAAAACTGGCTTTCGCCTTCAATACTATTCGCTATTAATGCAATCGCTTTTACCGTTTGCTCTATATTTATATTTAGTAACTTAGCTACATCAGCACAAGTGGTTTGCTTAGGAGTATCTACTTCTTGCATTGGAACACTAGCATCAGCGCGAATATTAGTGGGTTGCAACGCCTCAGCCAGTTCCACATTAGCCGCATAATCAGAGGTCTCACAATATGCCAAACCATCTTCACCCGAATCCGCTAGTACATGAAATTCATGCGAACCATCACCACCAATAGCACCACTATCCGCCTTGACCGCCCTGAACTTAAGGCCTAAGCGGGTAAATACGTTGCTATAAGACTGATACATGGTTTGATAGGTTTTCTCTAACGAGGCAAAATCAGTATGAAAAGAATAGGCATCTTTCATCATAAATTCGCGCGCACGCATCACGCCAAAACGAGGGCGAATCTCATCTCTAAACTTAGTTTGAATTTGATAAAAATTGAGTGGCAG
>CAIOPD010000156.1 GCA_903860085.1 uncultured Pseudomonadota bacterium | reverse complement strand
CATTAAACCTTCCCAGCACCGGCGCGCTTACCTCAGCAACACCCTGCGGGGTTGTCACCATCATGCTGATTCCTTGTTGTTGCAGCTGCAAATCACTTCCACGCACATCCCCGGCTTCTAGACCATAACTGAGTAACGCTTTATGCTGGCCAATTAGCTTGGCTGCAATCTCTTGTCCAAGAGCATCGTCGGCATTCACAACGGCACAAGCCAAACTAGGCCACGCAAACAAAGCTTGCTTCGCCTCAGCGTAAGCTTCCATCGTTTGGTGATAATCCAGATGGTCCCGACTTAAGTTTGTCAGTACCGCAATATCAAAATCAACCCCATTAACACGCCCTTGATCTAGACCATGTGAAGAAACTTCCATGACTGCCGCTTTTGCATTTTGGGTTACAAAGTTAGCCAACATTGCTTGTAACAAAATAGCGTCTGGGGTGGTATTACTGGATACAGCTAAAGACGTATTTGATTCCGTCACCATACCATTGCCGATTGTGCCCAATACTGCACTTTTTTGACCCAACAGGCTTAAGCACTGCGCAACCCATAGACTGACTGAAGTCTTGCCATTGGTACCGGTAATACCAATCATGGTCAACTTCTGTGAAGGCTGCCCATAAAAATCAGCGGCTATTTGTCCAACTTGTTGCTTTAAATCAGCAATAGCAACATTAGCTATATCGTATTTGGTAGGCCAACTAAAACCCACTTGCTCCCAAAGTACAGCGCTAGCGCCAGCTGTAATCGCCTGCGCAATATAGTCACGGCCATCACCATGCACACCAGGGTAGGCTAAGAACAAAGCACCAGGCACTACTTGGCGGCTATCCGCAGTGATGCTAGCAAATGATTGCGTAAGACCTAGCTTGGAAAGTAGACTCATATACTTTCTTTCACATCATCTACGTTATCGGAAGCACCACTTGGGATGACTACATTTCTGTAAGGCGCATCTTGCGGTATCGCTAGCAACCTTAATGTGTCGGCCATGACTGCACTAAATACCGGAGCTGCCGCTACACCGCCGTAATACTGATCATTGGCGATATTAGGTTCATCAATCATGACCGCCATAATCAATCGAGGATTAGACGCGGGCGCTATACCAACGAAAGAGGCTACGTACTTATTTTTTTCGTAGCCATGCGGCCCTAACTTATGCGTGGTTCCAGTTTTTCCGGCAATTCGATAACCCAGCACCTGCGCCTTCAATGCGGTGCCTCCTGGCAATACCACCATCTCCAACATATCTTTCATATTGTGTGCGGTACGAGCACTAAATACCTGAACACCGACTGGAGCTTCTTGTAGTTTTAATAGTGAAACTGGCTTTAACTCACCATCATTGGCAAATGCTGTATAAGCGCGCGCTAATTGAAGCAAAGTCACACTAATACCATTACCAAACGACATGGTTGCCTGCTCAATTGGGCGCCAAGTTTTATAGTCGCGCACACGACCAGAGGCCTCACCAGGAAAGCCGATATTGGTCTTTGCGCCAAAACCCATTTGATTAAACATACTCCACATGTATTTTGGATCTAGCGACAAGGCTATTTTGGAAGCCCCCACATTAGATGACTTTTGAATCACTTCTGCGACAGTCAACACACCGTGGGCATGTGAGTCATGAATAGTAGCTGGGCCGATTTTCAAAAATCCTGGTGATGTTTGAATTTTAGTATCGGGCTGATACAGTCCAGACTCTAGACCTGCTGAAACCGTCATCGGCTTCATAGTTGATCCTGGTTCAAAAATATCAACAATGGCACGATTACGAGACTTGCCTTGAATGTTAATCGGATTATTTGGATTGTAAGTAGGTACATTGACCATGGCCAACACTTCACCCGTGCGTGCATCCAAGACAATAGCAGCGCCTGCTTGCGCATGATGCAACTCAACTGCCTTTACCAATTCACGGTGGGCCAAATACTGAATTCTGCGATCGATTGATAAGACTACGTCATGCCCATCTTGCGGCACTTTTACTGCAACCAAGTCTTCAATGATATGACCTGATCTATCCTTAATAACACGACGGCTTCCTGCTTTGCCTGACAAAGGCTTATCCATTGCGTATTCAAAGCCCTCTTGACCCTTATCCTCTATACCGTTAAAGCCAACCAAATGCGCTGTCACCTCACCAGCTGGGTAGTAACGCTTATATTCACGCTGTAGATAAATTCCAGAAACGCCAAGCTTCATTACTTGCGCCGCCAACTCTGGTGATATGCGGCGCTTTAAGTACACAAACTCGCGCTCATCATTGGCTAACTTTTGATTAATAAACTCAACACTGAGCTGTAATAAATCTGCAATTTTTTTAGTCTGCTCCGCATCAATTTTTACATCTGAAGGGTTAGCCCATACAGATTCGACTGGCGAACTAATCGCTAGCAACTCACCATTACGGTCAGTTATTTTTCCGCGTTGCGCTGAAAGAACTAACGTGCGGCTATAGCGCGCATCTCCTTTCTCTTGCAAGAAACTCTTATGGTAACTTTGCAAATAAATGCCGCGCCCTAATAAAGCAGCAAAGCCTGACAATACAACTACCAATAATAGACGTCGACGCCATGCGGGTAACTTGACCACAACAGGCATATTCATTGCCATTATCGCGCTACTCCATTGGCATTTTTTTCAACATTGATTTGCTTGCTAGCTGGGCCTTTAATTTCAACCACTTGAACACGCTTAGCATCAGGCACTTGCATCTGTAATTGTTGTGCAGCAATCATCTCTACTCGCGAATGCATTGCCCAAGTACTTTGCTCTAACTGCAATTGCCCATATTCCTGATTGGACTGTTTAGCTTGCTGGTTTATTTGCTCCAACTCAATATAAAGCTTACGTGCTTTATGTTGTGCATTCACGAGCCCCAGTGAAGAAAAGATCAGTGCGCAAAAAAGCATAAGATTAAGCCGCGTCATACGACATCCGTCCTCTCGGCAACGCGAAGTACTGCGCTACGTGAGCGTGGATTGCCCTTTACTTCCTTAGCACTAGGCTTAATGGTTTTGCCTACACCCTTTAATTTAGGCTGCGGCAAATCAGCAGCTCGCACTGGAAAGTTAGGCGGCAAATCATCGCGATTAGCTTGATCACGCACAAATTGCTTCACGATGCGATCTTCTAGCGAATGAAAACTAATCACGGCTAATCGGCCTTGCGGTGCTAACAAGGCCAAGCATTGCGGCATGGTTAGCGCAAGCTCCTCAAGCTCCTGATTGACGTAAATCCGTAAAGCTTGAAATGTGCGCGTTGCTGGGTTCTGCCCTGGCTCGAAGCGCGTGACTGTACTTGCCACGATCTTGGCAAGTTCCCCTGTAGTGGTGATGGGGCGCCCGTCATTGCGCTCCGTAATAATCGCCCTTGCAATCTGCTTAGCAAACCGTTCTTCACCATAATTTTTTATAACCTCTGCCAAATGTTGTTCTGTTGTATGGGTCAAAAATTCTGCAGCGGTCTGCCCGCTGCTTTGATCCATACGCATATCTAAAGGTGCATCGTACCTAAAACTAAAACCACGGCTTGCATCATCAATTTGTGGTGATGAAATGCCTAGATCTAGCAAAATCCCATCTACTTGACTTATACCCAACTCGGCCAAGCGAGTTTGCATGGCCGCAAAATGACTATGTACCATCAAGAAACGTTGGTCTTGTATAGACTTACTGGATTCAAGCGCACTTAGGTCGCGATCAAATGCAATCAAACGGCCATTGCCATCTAATTTTTCTAATATTTTTCTGGAGTGACCGCCGCGGCCGAAGGTCGCGTCTACATAGATACCGCTAGGCTTAATTGCTAACGCGTGCACAGCCTCTTCCAGCAGAACTGTTGTATGCAAATTTTCGGAACTGGGCTGAGAGGGCGTTAACGACATGCTGGGTAAGGATGTTTCTACTAATTTTTTTTCTAAGATATGCGCCTGTTTGACAGTCGCTGATTTTAAAGACACTGAAGCTTGCGTGGGCGTGCGGTTCACGCCCTTGATCACAGAGAGAAGCCCTCTAGTTCAGCCGGCATTTCAAAGTCACCACCGTGGATGACCTGCGCCAACTGCGCACGCCAAGCCTCCATATCCCACAATTCAAAGTGACTGCCTTGTCCTACTAGCATCACTTCCTTATCCAAGCCTGCAAATTCACGAAGTACCGGCGACACTAACATGCGCCCAGCACTGTCAAGCACTACATCTTCAGCAAAACCTACTAACAAACGCTGCAATGAACTTGATTGTTTATCAAATGAAGATAGCGCCATCATCTTGGCCTGAATCGGCTCCCATGCCGGCTGTGGGTACAATAACAAGCAACGATGAGGATGCGCAGTCAGCACCAAGTTACCAGCGCACTCAAGCTGCAAAGCCTCCCTGTGCTTGGTAGGCACAGCAAGTCTGCTTTTGGCATCTAAACTTAATGAGGTAGCACCGCGAAACATAAGCTCGTTATTTTTCCTATATTCTATTTGTCTAAATCAGGGATTTTATAAAGCGTCATTCGGATAAATTTTTAGCAGCAAAACAACTAAGCCACTTAACGATAAATTTCCCACAAAAACCCACTCCTTCCCACTAATTTGCACTATAGATAAAAGTATCGCTTAATGCAAGCCCTTTTTTACTATTTTTTCTATATAGGTCAATGACTTAGCGTATTTTAGCGCTAAAAATAAAGTCGTTATAAATTAAGCACATACAAAATTATGTGAATGTAGAT
Organism: uncultured Pseudomonadota bacterium; assembly: GCA_903860085.1. Taxonomy (GTDB): domain Bacteria; phylum Pseudomonadota; class Gammaproteobacteria; order Burkholderiales; family Methylophilaceae; genus Methylotenera. The sequence goes on along the minus strand of CAIOPD010000156.1, from coordinate 8,378 downwards.
TATTAGAATAGTTACGAAAGCTTTTGAATTGTAATTGGCGCAATAATGATAGAGAAAAATACTGCAGGAAAAGTAAAAGTGAAACTGGAGGAGTTGCACTAGATTTGAAGCGACGGAAGGGGCTGAAACTGCACTAACTGCAAAGAGCATCCTTGCAGCGTCAATTCCCTAAAGTAGTTTAGAGAGCATTTTATGAAAAGTGAAGCTGGCCGATAAGCCGGGTTCTGTAGGCTTTATTGCTAAAGCTGACAGTCATTCATCTAGGCGCATAATTACTTATGCGCTCAAGCAACCTACCCGCTGGCAGCGCGAGCCACGCCTTATTTACTTGCGTAAAAATGCCAGCCTATTTGGTCTTGCTGCGAATGGAGGTTACCGCGTTTCACCGTAACTTAATACGCTCGTCTCTGTGGCCCTATTCCGCGCCTTATACCTTGCGGCTTTCAACGTACGGCCGTTAGCCGTCATCCCGCTCTATGCAGCCCGGACTTTCCTCCCCCTATTACTAGGCGGCGACTGTCTAGCCAGCTTCAAACACATTTTACCACGCTACCAAGGCTTAGCTGAGCTCAATCTTCAACCAAGCTTCATTTTCCAGACTCAAGCTCGGTCATTTAGCGCTAGTGAAGATTAGATAATTTCCAGTGCAAAGTCTGCCCAGCCCAAAGAGGCACCAAGGCGTCATCAGCAAACGGTAAACTAGTCGGTACAGTCCAACTTTCTTTCACTAGGGTAATTTGTTCAGCATTACGTGCTAATCCATAAAAATCCGCACCGTAAAAACTCGCAAATCCTTCCAACTTATGCAACGCATCAGCCCGATCAAACGCTTCAGCATAAAGCTCAAGCGCCGTATGGGCTGTGTACATACCCGCACAACCACATGCGTTCTCCTTTGTTGATTTTGCATGTGGTGCACTATCAGTGCCTAAGAAGAATTTAGCATTGCCTGAAGTGGCCGCCTGCACCAAAGCCAATCGATGCTGCTCGCGCTTTAAGATAGGCAAACAATAATGGTGAGGTAAAATGCCACCTTTAAACATATCATTGCGATTAAGCAGTAAATGATGCGCAGTAATGGTCGCGGCAACGTTATTAGGCATGGCTAATACAAAATCAGCTGCATCTTTAGTCGTAATGTGTTCAAACACCACTTTAAGCTCTGGATAGTTTTTCATAAGTGGCAGCATATGTCGCTCAATAAATACGCGCTCACGATCAAAGACATCCACATCAGCATCCGTCACTTCTGCATGCACTAGCAACGGCATGCCCAACTTCTCCATTGCCGACAAGGCCTTACTGCAACTCTCTAAATTAGTCACCCCAGAATCAGAGTTGGTGGTTGCGCCAGCCGGATAAAGCTTAATCCCGTGTACGATGCCACTGGCTTTAGCTTCAGCTATATCGGCAGCACTTGTGTTATCAGTCAAATATAAAGTCATTAACGGTGTAAATTTTGAGCCTGCTGGTAAGGCCGTGACAATACGTTGCATATAAGTTAACGCTAGCGCGGCCGTGGTCACTGGCGGTCGCAAATTAGGCATCACTATCGCGCGCGCAAATTGGCGCGCTGTATCTGGCAGCACTGCATGCAATGCAGCGCCATCTCTAAGGTGAAGATGCCAGTCATCTGGACGGGTAAGCGTAATAGTTTTCATGATTTAATGGATGTCATGTTATTGATCAGATTTTAATGAAAGGGCTAGCTCGTAAAGTACATTCTTTTTTTCACCAGTAATTTCAGTGGTTAATTGCACGGCCTGCTTTAGCGGCAAGTCTGCCAACAATAATTTTAAAATACGCACTGTGTCTTCCGGTATTTCTTCCGCATCTTTAATGGCTGCAGCTTCCACCAACAATACAAATTCTCCACGCTGCTGATTAGCATCCGCCTGCAACCAAGCTTCAGCCTTACTCAACTCGCAGCTATAAATCGTTTCAAAAGTCTTGGTAATTTCACGCGCAATAGTTATGCGGCGGTCAGCACCCAATACAGCAGCCATATCAACAATACTCTCAATAATCCTATGTGGCGCCTCATAAAAAACCAGTGTAACGGCTTGCGCTTTAAGTATTTCTAAAGTTTTACGGCGAGCCGAACCACTTGCTGGCAGAAAACCATAAAATAAGAATCCGTTTTGTGAGATGCCAGAAGCAGATAATGCAGCGATTACCGCACTTGCCCCTGGAATAGGCACCACTTTAATCCCAGCTTTACGAACCAAGTCAACCACGATTGCGCCTGGATCGCTGACTGCTGGTGTACCTGCATCAGTTACTAAGGCAATATTTTGCCCCGCCAGCAATAACACTAATAGCTTTTCTGCTGATTGATGCTCATTATGCTCATGCACCGCAATTAATTTTTTAGCAATGCCAAAATGAGACAATAGCCCCGAGGTATGCCGCGTATCCTCTGCCGCAATGGCATCCACACTTTTGAGCACTTCCAAAGCACGCAGAGTAATATCACTCAAATTGCCAATTGGCGTTGCTACCACATATAATAAGCCATTACTTGTCATTCATTGGCATCACATTCTAGTTAGAATTGTTAGAGTAAAAAATCTTCATGAATTATTGTTACTACCTACCAAAGTTGTTCACAACCCCTATTGTTAAAGGCTTGTTACAACTATTGCGATGCTACTTGGTTGGCATCATTGCGATAAGCTCAAATAGCTGGGCAAACGATGTTCCTGACAAGACAATAAACGCTGAACAAGCTTTTATGCAAGGACAGCAATATGTAGAACACGCTGACTTAGGATTAGCAGCGCTCAGTCTAACGCACATTCCACCCAGCTCACCCTACGCGAAGTTGTTAGCTGGCAACATCGCCGCCAAGAATGCAGACTTTGACCGTGCATTTATACTGCTACTCCCGTTGCAGTCAAACCTTGATTTTAACCAAACTGCGATCGCTAGTTTACATGCAAGTTTAAGTGATGCCTACGAAAAACAAGGCGATATTACGAGTGCCATAGAGCAACTAGTCCGCAGACATCATTATTTAACTGACTCGCAAGCAATTAGCCATAATCAGCAACGCATTTGGAAACTGCTTTCAACACAAACCCAAGGCGATTTAATTGCCATGCGCGGTGAAAGCGCAGACACCACAATACAAGGCTGGATTGATTTAAGTCTGGCTACAAAAAATCAAGATATCGCCTCCAGCTTAAGTAGTTGGAGCAACAGTTATCCAGATCATGTTGCTTCAGCATTCGCACAAACACTAGTGACGACGGCAATTGAGCCGTCAACCATGCCAGCAGTCATTAATGGCAATATTGCCTTAATTTTGCCTCCAGCCCACGAAGGCATTTCCGAGAGAGTTGCGGCGTTTAAACTCGGCTTACAGGCAGCACTGAGTAAAAGAAATATGCCGAATGAAATTAAATCGTATACTCGCGAAAATGATTTAGAGGACATTAACACGCAATACTCACTCGCAAAAAGTGAGGGGGCTGACTACGCAATCGCGCCTAATTTCGGCATAGCCTTAACCAGTCCAAACCCTGTTTCCGTCGTTGCATTAAACGCTAATATTAGCAGGCAGCAGGCAGATCTGTCGCTTCAGGATGAGGCGCATCGAATTGCGGAGTTCGCAACCCGCAATGCCATGCAAAATATCCTAATACTGACCACAGCCAACGAACCCGCCAGCCAAATGTTTCAAAGCTTCATCCAGGCGTGGCAAACCGAACGGGGATTTTCGCTAAAAAGCATCAGCCTAACACCCAGCGCAGTAGGTGTTAAGGACACTTTTGATTTAAACCAACTAATGGATTTAAAAGCTAACATTGCCTTACAGGCACCAGATCTGTTGCTTTTAGCAATATCAGGCCCAGAGATCAAAAACGTGCGGCCTTATCTTGATATCAGCATGCCCACCATGGCCTTTTCCGAGATCAACATGCTAGACAGTGATACAAATGCTCCCATCGCACTCAATGCGATATATTTTGTTGACATCCCATTTTTATTAGCACCAAATAATTCACAATTTAGCGATTACCGCGAGCCCAGCGCCGCTTTAAAAACCAATGAGTTAAAACGCTACTTTGCCTTGGGCGTTGACTATCTGCAGTTACTTACAACTGGCCCTGTTGGCAATGACCTCGTCATTGAGGGCTTAACTGGCAAACTCTCACTCGATCATAGCGGTCAAATTAAGCGCCAACTGTCTGTTGCAAAATTTACCGACCAAGGTGTAGTGTTAGAAAAATGAGATTAACTCACTAATCTGAATACATGAAGCAAGTTATAGCTGCTGAAGTTCTGACTGCAATACTTTTGCAACAAAAGGGGCTTAATATTGCTAAAAGGCGAAAGCTAGCCTGAAAAAATTTAATGATGCGCGACAGCCATGCATGGATTTTTGTTAAAGTATGCCTGCAAAGCAACGCCATTTAATGCAAAAAACAGATGTATACGCAGTAAAATAGTACAGAATGCTTTCAAGCAAAGAAAAAATCGCACTGGTCGTTGCGTTAGAATTTTAATCACTAATACTTTATATAAAGGATGTTCACGATGAAATTAATGCCCGTTATAAATCTGTCGCTCACATTTAAATTACTGGCGGCTATCGCGCTGGCCACCCAAATATCTGCATGCGTTCCAGTTGTGGTTGGTGGTGCAGCTGCTGGCGGAGCAATGGCTGCTGATAGGCGCACTACTGGCGTTTACGTTGAAGATCAAAACATTGAACTCAAGGCCGCACAAAAAATTTCAGCCAATCTGCCAGATAGCGCACACATCAATATCACTAGCTACAAAGGCAATGTATTATTGACTGGGGAAGTCGCGGACGATGTCACAAAAACCAAGACCGAAAGCTTAGTCAAAGCGATAGAAAACGTCACTAATATCAACAATGAGCTAGTGATAGGCGCAAAAACTTCATTAAGCTCACGCGCCAACGACGCTTATTTAACCTCAAAAATTAAGACACAATTCGTTTCAGAAAACCGTTTCCAAGCTAACTTGGTAAAAGTCATCACTGAAAATACCGTCGTGTATCTAATGGGTTATGTGACACAAAAAGAGGCTGATGCTGCGGTAGAAATTGCACGCAATACCCACGGTGTATCTAAAGTGGTTAAAGTTTTTGAATACATGCCTTAGCATCTTGTCCCAACAGCGCAGGCAATTTCACTTGCGCTGTTACAATGCCTAGCTTCTTAAGGCTCAACTATCGCACTAAATATAACGGCATAAATATAAATGACTAAAGAACCAGTAGTTGCTACAACTAGCAAACCCATCAATGCCGAAATTATAATTGAAGGCAATACACGTGAAGGCAAACCTTTTCGCCCAAGCGATTGGGTTGACCGTATGTGTAGCACCTATGCCACTTTCGGCGAAGACCGTAAACTTAAATATTCACCTTACCTCAAACCTAAAGTGGTCAATGGCGTGCGTTGCTTAGCAGTGGATTTGAAGTTGAAAACCGTGAATCCAGACGGATATGCGCAATTAATGCATTTCGCAGATGAAAATCAGCTGAACATACTTGATAACACAGGCGCCAGCATTGCGGTGCCTTACTAAATCCACGAAACCTTTATACTGGCAATTTTAGGTCGGCAAATAACTTGCAAGCACACCTATTTCTTAATAGGTCCGATGATATTTTCAATATATTGCTTAGTAATTAAACCGCGCTTAACTTTAACCAGGATGCCTTGCGGATTATAAATAAAAGTGGTGGGAAGCACATCGGCAGATCCAATCTGCGCCTTAACTAAATCTGTGCCAAGTATGATGGGATATGAGATTAGCATGTCATCGACAAATGCCGATACTTCCTGAGTGTTTTTGTATTCAAAAACCACCCCCAATACCACTAAGTCCTTATTTTTTCGCTGATCATAAAGATTCACCAACTCAGGCACCTCTTCTAAACAAGGCGGGCACCAAGTGGCCCAGTAATTAACCAGCACCCATTTTCCCTTGTAGCTGGAAAGTTGATGCTTAACACCCGCGGTATCTTTTAACGAAAAATTTGCTCCTAAATTGTTTTCAGCATAAGAAAACTGACTTAAAGTTAGAAGTAATAGGGTACATAAAAATATGCGCATACAAATTTTGAACTCATTAAGTGTAAAAATAGTCACAACTCATATAGATAACACACTTCAAATACTCAGCATTAGGCTTTATCTTCAGCAATGCACCTAATCAGCAATATAAAATTAAGTGGACTCAGATTTTTTGCAGCAACGGAGCAATTAACAATAGCGTATAATCATAGCCAATAATTAATGCACACCTAACTTAAGTTTTAGAGCCTTATTTAATATTTGGCGCTTCACTAAAACGTTTTTTTTCGTTACGATACACACTTACACAAAGCAAAATTCAAATAGAGGTTTACATGAGCGAGCATATCACACACCTTAGCGACGCAAGTTTTGAGCTAGACGTTTTACAATCACAACTTCCCGTGTTAGTTGACTATTGGGCGGAGTGGTGTGGTCCATGCAAAATGATTGCACCTATTTTAGATGAAATCTCTAAAGAATACGCAGGTCGGCTGAAAGTAGCAAAACTGAACATCGACGACAACCAAGCGACGCCTCCTAAATATGGCATTCGCGGTATTCCAACTCTAATGCTTTTCAAAAATGGCAATGTAGAAGCGACTAAAGTCGGCGCATTATCAAAATCACAATTAACTGCATTTATTGACAGCAACATCTAAACCTATTACGCTTAGTAAACTTCTAAAAATATGAGTGCTTGATTAGGTCTTAAACAATCAAGCAATCATATCTAAGCAACACCGAAGTACTAAGCAATTCAGCAATAAGCTTAATATTAAGCACAATCCATTAGTTCAAACCCTCTTGCGATTTACCCTACCCCATCTACATCTTGTTTTAGTGAGCCTCCATGCACTTATCAGACCTTAAGCATCTACCCGTTACCGAGTTAGTTGATATGGCTATTGCCAATGAAATCGAAAATGCTAGCCGTATGCGCAAGCAAGATTTGATTTTTGCAATTCTAAAAAACAAAGCCAAAAAAGGCGACAGCATCTTTGGCGACGGTACGCTTGAGGTTTTACAAGATGGCTTTGGCTTTCTTCGCTCTCCTGACAGCTCATATTTAGCTGGGCCAGATGATGTGTATGTTTCCCCTTCACAAATTCGACGCTTTAATCTACATACAGGCGATACCATTCAAGGTGAAGTGCGCATTCCTAAAGATGGTGAACGTTATTTTGCCCTAGTTAAAGTGGATATGGTTAATGGTGAAACGCCAGAAAACACCAAACACAAAATATTATTTGAAAATTTAACCCCACTATTTCCAACAATCCCACTCACACTTGAACGCGATATCAAAGGTGCAGAAAACATCACCAGTCGCGTGATTGACATGATTGCACCAATTGGTAAAGGGCAGCGTGGCCTTCTAGTTGCTAGTCCGAAAAGTGGTAAAACAGTGATGATGCAGAATATTGCCCACGCCATTACCGCGAATCATCCAGATGTGATTTTAATCGTACTATTAATTGATGAGCGTCCAGAAGAAGTAACTGAAATGACGCGCTCAGTGAAAGGTGAAGTAGTTGCCTCCACCTTTGATGAGCCAGCTACACGCCACGTTCAAGTAGCTGAAATGGTCTTGGAAAAAGCCAAGCGTTTGGTCGAACACAAAAAAGATGTAGTCATTTTACTTGACTCGATTACTCGCTTAGCTCGCGCATACAACACTGTAATTCCTTCATCAGGTAAGGTACTAACCGGCGGTGTAGATGCAAATGCTTTGCAACGTCCAAAACGTTTCTTCGGTGCCGCACGTAATATTGAAGAAGGTGGTTCTCTAACTATTATCGCAACTGCGCTAGTAGATACCGGCTCACGTATGGATGATGTCATCTATGAAGAGTTTAAAGGTACCGGCAATATGGAAATCCATCTTGACCGTAAAATGGCTGAGAAACGCCAATATCCAGCAATTAATGTAAATAAATCAGGCACTCGTCGTGAGGAACTATTGATCGAAAAAGACGTGTTGCAGAAAATATGGGTACTTCGCAAACTACTTTATCCTATGGATGATATAGAAGCGATGGAATTCCTATTAGATAAAATCAAAGCCACTAAAAACAATGCAGACTTTTTTGACAGTATGCGCAGAGGCTAAGTCATTAATAAATTTAAATGACTAAAAAGGCGCTTCTTGAACTGACCCCCAAATGTTGGACTTTTAATTTGGGTTAAAAGATAAGGACTGATTTCTGTATTCCACAGGACTCAGTCCTTTTAATTTTGTCTTAATCCTTTCGAGATTGTAATACCAAATATATTGATTTAAACCATCTGCCTTATGATTTCAATTAATGCACCAGTAGT
>CAIOPD010000155.1 GCA_903860085.1 uncultured Pseudomonadota bacterium | reverse complement strand
TAATTGGTGTTTATTTTAACAATTTATGCAAATTCTGCAAAGACTCAACTTGCAGCTCTTGCATATGTGCCATGCCCACGCAAGCCGCCTTAGCTCCAGCAATAGTAGTGTAATAAGTCACCTTATACTGTAATGCGCTACGACGAATTTCATAAGAGTCAGCGACTGCACGCTTATCGTCGGTTACGTTTACAATGAAGCTGATATCGCCGTTTTTAATCATATCAACGATATGCGGACGTCCTTCGGCCACTTTGTTAACCGAAGTCACAGTGAGGCCATTTGCAGTCAAAGCCGCAGCAGTGCCCTTAGTAGCAACCAAACTAAATCCCAGTTCATGCAATGCTTGTGCAATCTCGACTACTTTTAAATAGTCCTCTTTGCGTACGCTAATAAACGCACGGCCACCTTCTGGCAACTTGGTAGAAGCACCTAGCTGTGATTTCAAAAAGGCTTCAGCAAAGGTTGCACCTACTCCCATCACTTCGCCAGTAGATTTCATTTCTGGACCTAAAATCGTATCTACGCCAGGGAATTTAATAAACGGAAATACCGCTTCTTTAACTGAGTAATACGGCGGAATAATTTCGCGCGTAACACCCTGCGATTTGAGCGAGGTGCCAATCATGCAGCGTGCCGCCACCTTAGCCAATTGCAAACCACAAGCCTTAGATACAAAAGGTACTGTTCTAGATGCTCGCGGATTAACCTCCAACACGAATACCGTTTCACCTTGAATTGCAAACTGCACATTCATTAAACCCACCACGCCTAAGGCCATAGCCATTTGTTTGGTTTGCTCACGTAATTCATCTTGCAACTTAGGTGACAAGCTATAAGGTGGTAATGAACAAGCTGAATCGCCTGAGTGAACGCCCGCTTGTTCAACGTGCTCCATAATACCGCCGATAATCACATCCGTGCCATCACATAGCGCATCCACATCAACTTCTAATGCATCATTTAAGAATCGATCTAGCAATACTGGCGACTCGTTAGAAACTTTTACCGCTTCGCGCATATAACGCTCAAGTTGTGATTGTTCTTGTACGATTTCCATCGCACGACCACCCAACACATAGCTTGGGCGAACCACTAGCGGATATCCAATTTCCAAGGCTAATCGCACTGCATCTTCAGGCGTTCTTGCCGTCCGATTAGGTGGCTGTTTTAACCCTAGCTCTTGCAACATTTTTTGGAAGCGTTCACGATCTTCAGCTTTGTCAATCGCGTCTGGTGTTGTACCTATAATTGGCACACCCGCTTTTTCTAAATCACGCGCTAGCTTGAGAGGCGTTTGACCACCATACTGCACGATTACGCCTACTGGTTTTTCTAGCGCAACGATTTCAAGCACGTCTTCCAGAGTAACTGGTTCAAAATACAAACGATCTGAAGTGTCGTAATCCGTAGAGACAGTTTCAGGATTGCAGTTCACCATAATGGTTTCATAACCGTCTTCACGCATTGCAAATGCCGCATGTACACAGCAATAGTCAAACTCAATACCTTGACCAATCCGATTAGGTCCACCACCTAAAATCATAATCTTCTTATTGTTAGTTGGTGCGGCTTCGCACTCTTCTTCATAAGTCGAATACATATAAGCGGTATTGGTTGCAAACTCAGCAGCACAGGTATCCACGCGCTTATATACTGGACGTACTTTTAAGGCTTGGCGATAGGCACGAACTGCATGCTGATCGGTATTAAGTAAACTAGCTAAGCGACGATCTGAAAAACCGCTTCGTTTTAGTTTTAATAAAGCAGCTTTGTCTAAATCGGCAATTTGCTTGCCTCTAAGTGCTTGCTCACGATCAATAATGTCTTTAATTTGTACCAAAAACCATGTGTCAATTTTTGAAATATCGTAGACTTCGGCAACCGTCATCCCCATTCTAAAGGCGTCGCCCACATACCAAATGCGTTCTGGTCCTGGCACACCCATTTCTTTGGTAATCGTATCTAGGTCTGTGGTTTTTTCATCCAAACCATCTACACCGACCTCTAAGCCACGTAGGGCTTTTTGAAAGGACTCCTGAAAAGTACGGCCTATGGCCATCACTTCGCCTACCGATTTCATTTGCGTGGTTAAACGCGAATCAGCTTGCGGGAACTTTTCAAAAGCGAATCTTGGAATCTTAGTGACCACATAGTCAATCGATGGCTCGAAAGATGCAGGCGTAGCACCACCAGTAATTTCATTTCTAAGTTCATCTAAAGTAAAACCAACTGCCAGTTTGGCAGCTACTTTTGCAATCGGGAAGCCAGTGGCTTTTGATGCTAAGGCAGATGAACGTGATACACGCGGGTTCATCTCAATCACAATCATACGGCCGTCTTCCGGATTGATGGCAAATTGCACATTAGAACCACCAGTATCAACACCAATTTCACGTAACACAGCCAAAGAGGCGTTACGCATGATTTGGTATTCTTTATCGGTTAGGGTTTGCGCTGGCGCTACGGTAATTGAGTCGCCAGTATGCACACCCATCGGGTCTAAGTTTTCGATTGAGCAAATGATAATGCAGTTATCCGCTGAGTCGCGCACCACTTCCATTTCATACTCTTTCCAACCTAGTAGTGACTCTTCAATCAACAGCTCTTTGGTAGGTGAGGCATCTAGTCCGCGCTCACAAATTTCAACAAACTCTTCACGATTATATGCAATACCACCACCACTTCCACCCATCGTAAATGAAGGGCGAATAATCGCTGGGTAACCGATACTAGGCTGCACCTGTAACGCTTGCTCCATACTGTGCGCAATGACTGATCGCGCTGAACCCAAACCAATTTTGGTCATGGCTTCTTTAAACTTTTGCCTGTCCTCTGCTTTATCAATCGCTTCTTTAGAAGCGCCGATGAGCTCCACATTATATTTTGCCAACACACCGTGCTTATCTAAGTCGAGGGCGCAATTCAGCGCAGTCTGTCCGCCCATAGTCGGAAGTAGAGCATCTGGACGCTCTTTAGCAATGATTTTTTCAACCACTTGCCAGGTTACAGGCTCAATATATGTCGCGTCAGCCATTTCTGGGTCGGTCATAATGGTAGCGGGATTAGAGTTCACCAAAATAACGCGGTAACCTTCTTCGCGCAACGCTTTACAAGCCTGCGCGCCAGAATAGTCAAACTCGCAAGCCTGACCAATAACAATTGGTCCTGCGCCGATGATCAATATGGATTTAATGTCGGTACGTTTAGCCATTAGCTAGCTTTCCTTTCTTGCATCAAGCTAATAAAGCGGTCAAACAAATAGCTCATCTCTGTAGGGCCTGGACTAGCTTCAGGGTGACCCTG
>CAIOPD010000154.1 GCA_903860085.1 uncultured Pseudomonadota bacterium | reverse complement strand
GGGTATTAGTATCCCAGTAGGTAAAGATTCCATGAGCATGAAAACACTGTGGACTGAGGGCGGAAAAAATAAAGCGGTCACTTCACCTATTTCATTAGTGGTAACCGCTTTTTCTGCTAGCCCTGATGTGCGTAAAACGCTGACGCCCCAACTTAAAACAGCTCAGGATGATCCTGATTATGCAAACACTAAGCTGATCTTAATCGATTTAGGTGCAGGAAAAAATCGCATGGGTGGCTCTAGCCTTGCGCAGGTATACGCTGCGGTGGGTGATGTCGCACCAGATGTGGATGATGCAAAGCAATTAAAGCACTTCTTTACCAACATACAGCAACTCAACCTAGCTGGAAAGCTATTGGCTTATCATGACCGTTCTGACGGTGGTCTGTTTGCAACTTTGGTTGAGATGAGTTTTGCAGGGCATTGTGGCTTGCAAGTAGACCTCTCATCGTTATCTGGTGCAGTGATTGATGTACTTTATAACGAAGAGTTAGGTGCGGTCATTCAGGTTCAGGCCAAGCAAGCGTTAGAAATCGCTGCACAATTTAATGGCTTGGCGCACGTGATTGCCGACGTAGTGCCTAGCAATCAAATTGCCATTAGCCAGCATGGCCTTGAGTTGTTTGCAGACACGCGGGTTAATTTGCATCGTATGTGGTCAGAAACTACCTATCAGATGCAAAAGCTACGCGACAACCCTGATTGTGCTCAGCAAGAGTACGACCGCATTTTAGATCTAAATAACCGCGGTTTATTTAGTCAACTGACATATGAGCCCAGTGCCAACGTCGCTGCACCTTATATAGCAACCGGCGTGCGTCCAAAAATGGCAATATTGCGTGAGCAAGGTGTCAATGGGCATGTGGAAATGGCGGCAGCTTTCGATCGTGCTGGCTTTGCGGCTTATGATGTGCACATGAGTGATATTATTAGTGGACGCGTTTCATTGCAGGACTTTGCTGGCTTTGTGGCATGCGGTGGATTTTCTTACGGCGATGTGTTGGGTGCTGGAGAAGGTTGGGCAAAATCTATTTTATTTAATGCGCGAGCACGGGATGAATTTTCAGCTTTCTTTGAACGAACAGATAGCTTTGCATTAGGGGTTTGTAATGGTTGTCAGATGATGAGCAACTTACGCGAGCTGATTCCAGGTGCAGCGCATTGGCCGCATTTTGTACGTAACAAATCTGAGCAGTTTGAAGCTAGGTTGGCAATGGTGGAAGTGTTAGAGTCGCCGTCACTGTTCTTTAACGGCATGGCGGGTAGTCAAATGCCAATTGCCGTTGCACATGGTGAAGGTTATGCGGAATTTTCTGAACTTTCTGCAGTCAATACTTTGTTGGCTAAAAAATTGGTGACGATGCGCTTTATCGATAACGCTTCAATGCCGACCACCAGTTACCCATACAATCCTAATGGGTCGCCGCAGGGTGTTACTGGATTAACCAGCACAGATGGGCGTTTTAGTATTATGATGCCACATCCAGAACGGGTAATCCGTAATGTACAAAACACTTGGCAAGCTTGTGGTGACGATGAAGATAGCGCTTGGATGCGGATGTTCCGCAATGCAAGAGCCTATATTGCGTAAACACTTTTATAAAAATAGAGAAATTAAATTTAATACAGAAGGCAGGAGAAAAATAGTATGAAATTATTGAAAGTATTGTTAGCGGTAATGGTTTTGGGTTTCTCATTTAACGCAATGGCAGCTAGAGCGCTGACCGACGATGAGTCAGTTGAATTTACCGATGCAATCGGTAAAGGTGACATGAAGTTAGTAAAAAAATATGTAGAAAGTGGTGTAGATGTGAACGTAGGATACTTTGCTTGGCCACCACTACTAATGGCTGCAGCTAAGGGTCAACTTCCACTGGTGAAATACTTTGTTGAGCACGGTGCTAAATTAGACTATCAACATCCTATGACGCAATGGACAGCTTTTTATCATGCCGCTTATGATGGTGACGAAAAAATGACGCAGTACTTAGCTGATAAAGGCGCCAACATTAATATCAGAGCTAAAGGCGATGTTTCTGTTCTCCGTTTATTGCGTGATATGGACAACACTAAAATGGTCAATTTCTTGCTTAAAATGGGCGTTAAAGACGAAGGTTGTTTAGAGCAAAAATGTTTCTAATATTTCGTTAAGCTAGATAAGCGTTGAAAAGCGTTTCTTATTTTTTTACAATAATTATCGGGCTGCTTAGCCCGATAATTGCTTGTGCAGAAGAAAGTAATACGCAGGCAAGCACACTGAAATCAGCACCCATGCTTTTGCATGTGCGGACCTTAGCTGCGTCATGCGCTGCCTGTCACGGCACTGATGGTAATAGTGTTGGTGCTAACATAAACAATCATTCTACAGTCACTCAAAACGACTTAAGCCATATCAGTTCACTGGCAGCTATTGATAAAGCAGACTTTATCGCTAAAATGCAGGCATTTAAGTTAGGCCAACGCCCCGCGACAGTGATGCATCACCACGCCAAAGGCTTAACCAGCATTGAAATTGAAGATTTGGCAGAATATTTTTCACGACTTCCCACTCATCAAGCTGCATTGTTGCAATCACAGCCATTGTTGAAAGATTATGGCCATTAACCGTCGCGACTTTGTTAAGTTGTCAGGCTTAGGTCTGGGCTCATTGAGCTTGCCAGCCTTTGCCCGCGCAATCAAACCGCCCATGGGTCG
>CAIOPD010000153.1 GCA_903860085.1 uncultured Pseudomonadota bacterium | reverse complement strand
AAGCTCTTCGGCTTTAATGGATTTACGATTGGCCCATGCATGACCAATAGGTACCATCACCACATATTTTTCGTCATACAGTGACATGGTCTTGATGCCAGCAACATTAAAAGGTAACGCCACAACGGCCGCATCTATGACTCCAGCCTTAAGCTGCACTTCCAATTGTGCGGTTAAATTTTCTTCAATGTCTAATGGCATCTCAGGAGCACTAACCCGCAAGAGGGGGATTATTTCTGGTAACAAATAAGGCCCTACCGAGTAAATTAATCCTAAGCGAAAAGGTCCCGCTAATTGGTTATTACCTTGTTTTGCAATAACGCGAATGCGGCTCGCCTCTTCAAGCGTATGTATCGCCTGCACTATAATTTGTTCGCCGATAGGTGTTGGGCTAACATCGGTGCGGCTGCGTTCAAAGATCAGAACACCAAGATCTTCTTCGAGTTTTTGAATGGCTAAACTGAGTGCGGGCTGACTCACAAAGCATTTTTCAGCCGCACGCCTAAAATTTCGAGCCTTGGAAACCGCAACTACAAAGCGTAATTCATTCAAGGTCATGGCTACTATCCTAACGGTTGTTGTTGATTTTGATAGTCAAAACCTATCAAAAAAATACTAATGCACAATTATAACTATCAAAGTAATTTGTGATAGATTTATTTATTACAGCCTTTAAAGGCTCCGTGTCGCAAACTTAGATTGCTCCATATCGTTTCGTAGTATGATTAATAAAGGTTATCAAACTTTAAAGAAAGGTGGTTAATATGGCACATACCCAAACACCAAAAGACAAACTTAATGGCAGCCAAGATGAGGTTTCAGGGGCCTACGAATCGTCACTAGCCATGCTTCTAAAAAAGTCCGAACAAGCTGATACAAGCCTGCATACCTTACTGGAAGAAGACGCCAGCGAATTTAGACAGATGGCGCAATGGATTAAGCGTGATTTAATTGCCGCGGCGCAGCATTTGAATGAATCGGGCCAAGAGCTCAAAGACTGGCTAGGCTTTGATTTAAAGCTAATCAAAAACGAATTATGGCAAAAATTTACCGAGGCCACAGACAAAACAACGCTAGAGCTACTCAAGCTTAAACAAATAGCGGCCAACGCTGAATATCACACCGGTGAAATTGTGGGTTTGGGCTCTTTAATTTGCGACCAGTGCCAAGCGCAGCTTCACTTTTACAAACCTGGCCATATTCCACCATGTGCTAAATGTCACGGCACACGTTTTCACCGGCTTAACCGATAACGCTAGCCATCAAAAACCTGTATCAGATTTTAGCTACCGCACTCGATAATCTACTTTGCTCCATCTCGCCGTATACCTCATGGCGAGGACGAAACTTTTTAACAAAACGATGGGTTGTTTTAATGGACATAAGTAGTAAATATTTCTAGATTTGAATAGTCTTAGTTTTTAAGGTGCCGTTGTGTATATCAGCTTAATATTGTTGTCATCACACCAGATACGCAGTTCCTCATCACAGGCATTCGCCTCGTATGCAAACCAAGGCTCTAGCATACCTTCCGCTTGGAGCAATTCCTTAAATCGCTTATAAGCGCCTCGTTTACGGAAAAAGCTAGCAACGGTGTTGTAGTGATCTGGAAGCGCTCGGTCTATAAATTCTAGCGCCATCTTTTGCCCAAGTTGCAGCTCATTCTTGTGTGGAATGGCTAGATAGCGTGTTGATGTTGTAACGTCGTCTGGCACCGTCTCTTCCAGCTCAACACTTGTTGATACCCAGAATATTTCTCCATTATCCAAGGAGATATAAGCATTTTGTACAGATGGAGAATCCGAGCTTACAAATTCAAAGGCATTGCGTAATTCGTTGTAGTTGACGCTACTCATGCTGATCCTTAATGCAATGTTGTTTAGCTAAAACTATAGATGCTATGCATACTTCATGTAGCTGCTTATTGCTTTTGAGTTACTATCTGACCTCAATCATCACAAAGATGCAATATCCTAATGCAAAAAGAAGTTATAGAGCAACCTAGATACGCTGTTGTAGCCGCTGTTCAACTGCCAAACGTCACAGATATTGAATTCGAAGCCTCTCTTAATGAATTACGCGAGCTGGCAAAAACTCTAGGTTATGTAGTGGTGCATACTTTTGTGCAGAAGCGCCCTGGATTTGATATCACGGCCTACCTTGGTGCAGGTAAGCGTCAGGAAATCAGCGAATTCATTAATAACGAATCAGAGTTCGTGGCCAATGGTGACCATGTGGATAGCCGCGTGATAGATGCCGTATTAATCGATCATGAGATCTCACCATCGCAGGCGCGTAACCTAGAAAAAGAAGTTGGTTGTGAGGTGATGGATCGCACCATGGTGATCCTTGAAATTTTCCATCGCAATGCACGATCTCGTGCTGCACGCGCCCAAGTCGAGATTGCGCGTTTAGGCTATATGGCGCCACGGATGCGTGAGGCAGCTAAACTTGCTGGGCCACAAGGACGTCAACGAAGCGGAGCAGGCGGGCGTGGAGGTGGCGAGTCACACACTGAGTTAGATAGGCGTAAGATTCGCGATCGCATCTCCGAACTACAACAGGAAATTGTTGCCATGGATGTTGAGCGCAAAACACAACGCGCCCGTCGACAAGAGCGGCAAGGACTAGCCGTTGTAGCGCTCGTCGGTTATACCAATGCCGGTAAGTCTACATTAATGCGCGCCTTGACAGGCAGTGAGGTGTTAGTCGCCAATAAACTCTTCGCAACACTAGATACAACAGTGCGCGCACTTTATCCTGAGAGCGTGCCACGTGTGCTAGTAAGTGATACCGTTGGTTTTATCAAGAACTTGCCTCATGGCCTCGTAGCTTCATTTAAATCAACGCTAGAAGAAGCCCTTGATGCTTCACTCCTACTTCATGTCATTGATGCCAGTGATCCTGGTTTTGAACGCCAACTTGAGGTGACGGATGAAGTGCTTGAGGATATTGGTGCAAACATCGTACCGCGTATCCGCGTATTCAATAAGATTGACTTTGTTGGTGACGCCGCAGCACAATCTGAGCGAGAAGCCTGGTTGAAAGCGCGCTATCCAGACTGTGTTGTAATGAGCGCTCGGCGCCCTGATGAGGTTGCAAAACTTCGTCAGAAAATAGTCACATTTTTTCAGCAGGACTTAGTTGAAGCAGAGATTTTTCTGCCTTGGGCTGAACAGCAAATGCGTGGCGAGATTTACGCTAGCTGCCAGGTACTTGAAGAAAACTCTAATGATAACGGCAGCTTACTTAGGGTCCGTGGCGAGCCGAATGTGGTTGAAAAGTTAACCCTGCGCTTTAGTCCAACACCTTCCAGTTAACTTTAGAATATTTCTATTTTTGTACCTTTAACCCGTAACTCACAGTCAGCTGCCAAAGTTATGGTTTATTTATTTTGGCCAGCACCTTCGCATCAAATTTTTCTTTGTTGATAACGAATCGCTCATGTCGGCCTTTAGATATTAGGTCAATGCCATCGTGAGCTTCAACAGAAAATATAAGTTTTTTTCCTTCAACTGCAATCAACTTAACGGTAGCAGTAATTTCTAATCCAGGTGGCGTTGGTGCTTCGTGACTGACGTCTATATGGGTCCCAACTGTTTGCTCCTGCGGCCAATCGAGATGCGGGTTAATTGCCTTGATACAGGCCCACTCAAGAAACCCCACCAAAAACCCAGTAGCGAATACTGCTGGCATAGCCATGAACTCTTCTGATTCTGGATAGAGTGCGGGGACAGTTTTTGAATGCGGAACTGTAAACTTGTGCTCGTACCTAATACCAGCTTTCAGCGTTTCCTTCATTTCTTACTTCTCCCGTAAGGCATCACTGGAACTATAGAGCTATCGCGTTATTTATTGTAATTGAAGATTAGTAATATTTTAAATTTAGTGTATTGAATGAATGAAAACTTCTTGATACGACTTCTTATAGTGTTAGATCAATTCGCCAACCTATAAGCAATCTGTAGGAATAATTGATATGAATACTTCCCAAAGCAGTCAGTCAGTGTCGTCTCTTGTTACTCAAAGCTTACATTCATTTTATGTATCTACTAGCCATAAATTTAACTATAGATAAGGGCGGATAATCCGCCCTTATAATCACTAATTGTGTTTAATTTCATGCTATGAAATTCATACTCTACATTTAAAGACTGCTGTGCGCGCCATCACATAAAGGCTGGTTGGCGCTTTGCTTACAGCCACAAAAATACACGGTCTTTTTTTCCGTCGCATTATATACAACGGGTGTAAATTCAGACCCTTGATGTGCGCCATCGCAAAATGGTTGATTTTTGCTTTTGCCACAAGAGCACCAGTAATAACTCTTTCCACTTTCCACTTCTACGGCATACGGGCTTTTTTGTGCGATTTCAGGTTTCATTTCAATATCCTTATACGTTAATTATTCTTTGACTGCTTCAACTGGAATGTCAATTGTGACCTCATCACTGACATAGGGTACATGTTTACCCATATTGAAATCGCTACGCTTAACAACAGTAGTCGCATTTACACCACAAGCCTCTTTTTTAGCCATAGGGTGTGGCATACACAGGAATGAGGTTACCGCCAATGTGACATCTTTACTAATCCCTTTAATCGTCAATACACCATCAATTGATTTAATTTTATCGCCACTGAAGTTAAATTTATTGGATATGAAAGTGACCGTTTGGAATTTGGCGGTATCAAAATAATCAGCACCTTGAATATGCTCATTAAATGTTGCATAGCCAGTATTGACTGAGTTTGTTTCTATCGTTACATTCACTGAACCTTGCTTAGCTTCTTTATCTAGAACAATCTTTCCTGAAGTCTTATCAAAACGACTCAACTGTGTTGAATAACCAAAGTGACTGTAAGAGAATCTTGGCAGTGTGTGATTGCCATCAATGACGTAAGTCACTGGTGCAGCCGAAGCTTGAACTGCCATTAACATTAAACCAATTGCTAATATATTACGTTTCATTATTGCTCCTTTAAGTTGGGGGTAAGTTTTTCCATAGCATCTCTTAACTTTTTAAGAGAGCTTGTTAGGTTAAGCATTTCTTCTTGCGATAATTGATTAAATGCAGTTTTAAGATATTTCATGTGGCTTGGGAAGGCGTATGAAAAGACTTCCTGACCCTTTGTCGTCAATTGAATTTTTTGACTTCTGCCGTCTTCAGTATTGCTGATACGCTCAACTATTTTTTTAATTTCAAGGCGATCGAGTATTCCCGTCAAGGTGCCTTTAGTAATTAACGTTTTTTCTCCTAATGCTTTGCAGGTCATGGGTGGCTGATTAGCCAATGTCGCAATCACATCGAATTGTGGGGAGGTTAAATTCATGGATTTAATATGCGGCGTTGAGAAGTTTTCAAAAGCTTGATAGCTTCTAACCAGCTCTCTTAGTAATAGCAAGAATTCCATTAAAATCTCATTTTGTTCTAGTT
>CAIOPD010000152.1 GCA_903860085.1 uncultured Pseudomonadota bacterium | reverse complement strand
TCATGAGAAAACTTGAGGCCAGAGTGCTCTACGAGTTTGGATTTTTCGTTCTGCGCCACACGTGTAGTGAGGCCATCAGGTCCGGCTTTAAAGCTTAGTTTAAATGCAGGGTGGTCGCTACTGAAATCATGGATATTATTGAGTTTACTATCACCATATATGTTTTTGATATTGCCGTGACATGAGACACATTGTGGACTGTCTTTACGTATCAAGCCCTTTTGTCCGCGGTGGTCCATGTGGCAGGTGGTACAGCGCACATTTTTAAACACTTTGGCATGTAAGGCTGATTGGGCAATATGATGACTGACTGACTTATGGCAGTTCTCGCAAGCTTTATCGCTGACCGCCATAAACGGTTTTTGGTGGCAGGTGTCACACTTAGTGCTTAGAGCCAAATGCCCTGGTGACATATGACCGGCATTAAGCGGCACATTCATCGGCAGATGGATCGACTGCGCCGTTTTGTGCAGCCATGGGCTGAGCGTGTAACTAATAGGCAGCACTATAAATATTAATGTGATGATAGCTGCTAGCCACATCGCAGGTTTACGCATCGATAAACCCGTTGCAAATAGGCTGGTGGCTAATTTAGGTTGTATGGAGTCTGGTAACTTATTCATCAATTCATAGCTCAGGGTAATGCGCTCGTTACCTTCTAAGGCTTCCACCGTTAAAGCATAAGGGCCAATCATGATGCGCATGCTAGAGGTTAATGCAGCCACTTCTTCCAAATGCCCGTCTACTTCAATAGTGCGACTGGGTTCTGCGCTAATGTAGAGCTTGCCATTGTCGCCTTGCTGAATACTGGCATGATGCAGGGCCACTCTGTGGTCAGCTAAGTGGATTTTACAATCAGCGCCGCGTCCTAAGGTTAAACGGTCAAAGCTAATTTCACGCTCTTGACGTTCTGCTTGGCCACGTGGGTTTTGTGTAATTTTGATGAGTAAGCAGTGAATCATTGGCAACTTACCAGTAAAAAAAGATGGCGGTAACATGCGCGATTAGCGCAGCGAGAAGAGCAAGTGATAATGGCACGTGCACGAAAAGCCAACCACTCAATCTTGCTCGCAACATAACGTCTCGGCGCGCCCTTGCAACGAGCGTCTCACGCCTAAGCATTAGGGTGTAAAGCTCTCGATGGGTTTTAATCTGTGCCATCGGAAGTGTTTTACTTAATCCATGCAATTTTTTGACGGCCAGTGTGGTTGGGCAGTCTAGATGCTGACTCCGCATTTGCTCCCTCACAGTACCGCCAATACGCGTGTTGTATATGGCGTTATTGGTCAGCGCGATGATTTCATCTGGTAAATGCAGTGCACTGACACGCGCTAATTTATCCAACTTACTAATTTCTTGTAACAGGCTTTCAAAGCTATCCTCACTCAAGTTTTCGGTCAGTAGGTGTGGAAAGCGGAAGTAAGCATATAAACCATAAAATCCACTGAGGATGACCGCCATCATTAGCACATAGGCCAAGGTATGGACATTCCAGCCAAATTGAAAGCTAGAGTGTAAAGTGGCTAGCACAATTAATGACAGCCCTAAATAGACATGGGCTGATAACCAACCTTGCATCGTGCCTGCACCGAAATAGCTACGCTTACGTACGCCTAGCCATAGTAATAGACACACAATAGCGGCTGACAAGGTACCAAGCACATAGCCAAGCCAGGTGCCACCGTAGCCACCGATGGCGGGGCTGTGCAAAATATAGGCCGCTATCGCCGCTATCATTAATAATAGTGATAGCTTGAGATAGAGAAAATTGCGATATTCAAGAAAACTACGGCTACGCATCAGTCACTTACCTTGTTATTGCGCCATACGGCATAATCCAAAAACTCTTCAGGCCCCATACGGATTGCGGCCCCAGTCGGGCACGAGCGCACACAGGCGGGTCCGCCACTGATCCCATTACACATGTCACATTTCACGGCCAATTTCACTGCGTCCACAGCCCCGGATGAACAAGCGCCAGGTTCAGTCCCTAAGCCAAACAACCATTTTAATGGGCTGGCAAGTTTACGGTTAGGATCAATGGAAGCCAGTTGGATAACGTCGTACGGGCAG
>CAIOPD010000151.1 GCA_903860085.1 uncultured Pseudomonadota bacterium | reverse complement strand
CTTATTTTTTTTATGACTTTCGGCTTGGCTTGTGGACTAGATTTCACTTGCACTTTGACCCGAATTGAAGTAACTTCACACCCTAGCTTTTCTAGCTTAATCAATAGGCTAGGCATAAAAAGTTTTATTTTTGCTGCCACTACATTGTTGTTCGCAAATATGGTGAATTGTTGATTTTTAATGGAGGCGGCATGACTTAGCTGCGCTAAGTTATCGGGAGCAATCTCCACCCAAATTTTTTGAGCAGTTTGCGCTTCTTTCGCGTGTGCATCCAGTGCAGTAAGCCCCGGATTATTTAGTAAAGCGTTAAAGCTAAGCATATTTCGCGTATGTTACTAAGATGGTGGTGTTTAGGAATGGTATGAATATCATTTTTGTCTCAAATAAAATGGCGAAAGCCAAAACCTTATCAGTGCTGCAAGTGAGCATGATTGTGCTCGCCCTGACTTTAGTGCCACTTTTCATCGGTTTGATGATGATTGTGCCACAGGAAGCGCCAGCGCAACAAGGGGGAAAAACATTGATGCTAGCGCAAATTAAAAATGCTTTCACTAATCGGCAAAAACATCTTGATGCCTATGCCATTCAATTAGGTGAAATGCAGGCTCGTATTATGTTGTTAGATGCCCAAAGTGAACGTTTGTCGAAGCTCGCAGGGGATAAGTCAGCAAGCAAAACTAAACTTCCAGATTCTATCAAGCCGGTATCTAGTGAGGTGATAAAGCCAAATCGAGGTGGACCTTTAGTAAGGGAGGCGCCTTTATCTGAGGTTGATTTACAGGAAAAAATTGCTGAGTTAATGGCGCAGATTGATGTTGATACGGAACATTTAAGTGACATAGAAGCCAAGTTGTTACAAAAAACAGTGTTGAAAGACACTTTGCCCAATCGCAGTCCGGTCAATGTTGCTTTCAATTCGTCTAGTTTTGGTTGGCGTTTAGATCCATTCAATGGACATAAGGCTTTTCATGAAGGGTTGGATTTTACGGCAACTATAGGCACGCCAATCTATGCTGCCGCACGCGGTATAGTTTCAGCTGCTGAGCAAACCCCTGATTATGGTAAAATTGTTAAAATTGATCATGGACTAGGTGTAGAAACACGCTATGCCCATGCATCATTGCTGTTAGTACACGCAGGAGACCGCGTGGAGAAAGGGCAGAAAATTGCTGAAGTAGGGAGTAGCGGTCGTTCTACAGGACCGCATTTGCATTATGAAATTAGGTTAGATGGCAATCCTTTGGATCCGAGAAAATATCTTAATGCCAGTTATTGAATTAATGGAAACAAGCCGCATCAACAACATATGACGCATTTATTGAATTACACATCACCAGCAGCATTCGGAGCCTGATATTTATCTTTAAGGTTTTAAGCTAGGCCAATATCGCCGGTAATGCCAGCCTAAAAACTCAAATTTCCACTATCAATTTTTCAATCTAAATAATTACAAAAAAGTATTTTATCCTTTAGCGGAAAGCGCATTTTTTCATGATATCAACGTTGTTCAAAAAAATATTCGGAAGTCGTAATGACAGGCTTGTTAAACAATACGCACTTAAAGTACAAGAAATCAACGCATTGGAGCCTACGCTACAAGCGCTGAGTGACGATGCGCTTCGCGCTAAAACGGCAGAGTTTAAACAGCGGTATATCAATGGTGAAACGCTCGATCAGTTGATGCCAGAAGCTTTTGCTGTAGTGCGCGAAGGCAGTCGTCGCGCGCTTGGTATGCGTCATTTTGATGTGCAGATGATCGGTGGCATGGTGCTGCATGCTGGAAAAATTTCAGAAATGCGTACTGGTGAAGGTAAAACTTTAGTTGCAACATTGCCTACCTATTTGAATGCCTTAACTGGCAAAGGTGTGCATGTTATTACAGTGAATGATTACCTCGCTAAGCGTGATGCGGAGTGGATGGGGCGTCTATATCAATTTCTAGGATTAAGCATTGGTATTAATTTATCGCAAATGCCGAGTGAGGCTAAGCGCCAAGCTTATGCTGCCGACATTACCTACGGCACTAATAATGAATTTGGTTTTGATTACCTGCGCGACAATATGGTGTACACCGTTGAAGAGCGTGTACAACGTGGTCTGAGCTATGCTTTGATTGATGAAGTGGATTCAATCTTGATCGATGAAGCTCGGACGCCACTCATTATTTCAGGTCAGGCCGATGATAGTATTGCCTTGTACGGTCAAATCAATGATGTGGCAGCAAAGTTAATCGCTCAAACAGAAGAAGAGGGTGCTGGCGATTTCTGGGTGGATGAAAAAGGTCAAAATGTTGTCATGTCTGAGCAAGGCCATGAACACGCAGAAGCATTGCTAGCGGAATCTGGTTTGTTATTAGAAGGTTCTAGTTTATACGAAGCCGCCAATATCACCTTGGTGCATCACCTGTATGCATCGCTTCGCGCGCAAAATTTATATCACAGAGATCAGCACTATGTAGTGCGTGATGGTGATGTGATTATTGTAGATGAATTTACTGGTCGCATGATGTCAGGTCGTCGCTGGTCTGATGGTTTACACCAAGCAGTTGAAGCTAAAGAAGGTGTGG
>CAIOPD010000150.1 GCA_903860085.1 uncultured Pseudomonadota bacterium | reverse complement strand
GCAGGTGGGCGCAAGCGCGCTCTTGCACATATGGAGTCTGCTCAGGCAGCTCATGCCACTCATTTTGGACAGCACGCACGCGGTATGTGGCCAGCAGAGGGCGCAGTTTCACATGCAGCACTTTCATTGATGGCAGAGCATGGATTAGAGTGGACCGCCACTGGGCAGGGTGTACTAGTTAACAGCTTGATGAAATCGCATCTAAGTGTTTCTGATAAGCAGGACTATTTATACCAGCCATATCGTGTCACTAATGGTAAGCATGATATTTTGTGTTTCTTCAGAGATGATCAACTATCAGATAAGATTGGTTTTGAATACGCAAAAATGAGCGCATCGGAAGCTGTGGCTGATTTTATTCATAATCTTGAGCATATTCACGAAACTAATACACTTGAAAATTCTAAAATTGTCAGTGTAATTTTAGACGGTGAAAATGCCTGGGAGTATTACCCGTACAATGGGTATTACTTCTTAAACGAGCTATATGCAGCTTTGGTCAATCACCCTAACATCGAGATGACTACCTTTAGTGATATGGTGAATATGTATCAATCCAAGGCTTATGAAAAGCAAGAGATTACAGCGCCTGTATTGCCACAGGTTGCGGCTGGGAGTTGGGTATACGGCACATTTAGTACATGGATTGGTAATCAGGAAAAAAATCTCGCTTGGGATTTGTTGTGCGAAGCCAAGAAAACTTACGATCGTGTGATTGATACTGCGACATTAACGCCTGCGGAGCAACATGATTGCGAACGCCAACTAGCCATTTGTGAAGGTTCGGACTGGTTTTGGTGGTTTGGAGATTACAATTCATCAGACAGTGTCGCCAGTTTTGATAACCTCTATCGTCGCAATTTGATTAATCTGTACACGTTGTTAGGACAGCCAGTTCCACCTGTACTTCACGAAGCTATTAGCGTGGGTGGAGTAAATGCAGATGCTGCCGGACATGTTGATGATGTCGGCACGATGCGTCGCGGTCAGGCCTAACTATATTTATTAGAATTCGGCATCAAAAAACCTTAATTGGCTGTGATCAACCCGCTAAAACTAACGCGATGGTTGTGGTAGCCACCAACTATAACTATTTGAATTTTATTTAAATGTAAATCTTGATGACGCAGTCAGCTAACCAATTGTACTTAAATGAAGAACGCTCAGATCAAAGGCGAGCGGGTGTTTTGCTTCATATTAGTTCGCTACCCAGTGTCTATTATGTAGGCGATTTAGGGGTTGAAGCCTATCGTTTTGTTGATTTCTTAGAGGAAATTGGCGCAACAGTTTGGCAAACTTTGCCGATTAATATGCCGCACGCTGATAACTCTCCTTATCAGTGCCTCTCTGCACATGCTGGCAATCCGGACTTTATTAGTTTGGAGAGTTTGCAGGCACAGGGGTTATTAACGCAGGATGATTTATCCAGCTTGATTACCAACAAAATGCCTTTGCTAAACAAGGCTTATTCAGCTTTTAATCAGCCTGAGCACAAAGCCAAACAGGCAAACTTCGTAGCTTTCTGTGATAAGCATGCACATTGGCTTGACGACTTTGCTATGTTCTTGGCGCTGCGTGAAAAATTCAATCAAACTAACTGGAGTGAATGGCCTGCGGCGTATAAGCATCGCGATTTAGAAACACTTCAATTAGCAACATTAGAGTTGGCGACCGAACTTGCCACATTGAAATTTGCTCAATTTATATTTTTTAACCAATGGCTAGCACTTAAAAGTTATGCGGGGAGTAAACAGGTCCAATTGTTTGGTGATATCCCAATTTTTGTGGCCTATGACAGCGCTGAAGTATGGGCGCAGCCTTCCTTATTTAAATTAGATGGCGATGAGCGTATGACGGTAGTCGCAGGCGTACCGCCGGACTATTTTTCTGAAACAGGTCAGCGTTGGGGTAATCCACATTACAACTGGGAAGCGATGGCGTCGGACGGATATGCGTGGTGGATTTCGCGCATGGCAACCCAAAATGAATTATTTGATATTGTTCGCATCGATCACTTTCGAGGTTTGCAAGCCGCTTGGGAGATCCCTGCCAGTGAGGAAACTGCAATCAATGGTGACTGGGTTGAGGCGCCAGGGGCGGCCTTGCTAGAGGCTATTATGCAGGCTTTGCCTGGTATCCACTTAGTGGCAGAGGACTTGGGCATTATTACGAGTGAAGTTGATGCACTAAGACACCAATTCCACTTACCTGGTATGAAGATTTTACAATTTGCATTTAGTGGCGACGATGATAATCCCTACCTGCCAGAGCATATTGATGCCAATAGCGTGGTCTATACCGGAACCCATGACAACGATACTAGTATGGGTTGGTATCAGTCACTAGATGAAACTTCACGCCATTGTTTTCATACTTATCTGCTCGCCCGTCATGGGGATGAATACCAACCCAATATGCCAGATGATTTAATTAAAATGGCGCTCGACGCTGCCGCGCAATTAGCTATTATTCCTATGCAAGATCTAATGGCACTAGACTCCAGTCACCGCATGAATACGCCAGGAACCTGTACTGGAAATTGGCATTGGCGCTTTAATTGGCAGCAGCTAACGTCTGACCAGAAGCAAATGATTGCAACTGCGATAGTAGACTCTGGGCGGCATGTGGCTAGCATTCAATATGACGCTAAGGCAAATCACCCATTATGCTAATTGGCATGGATGTAGGCGGTACTAATCTGCGCTTAGGTGTTTTGCAGGCTGGTGCGGTCATTGAGGAAATGCGTGTCGCCGCCAATTTTTCAGAGATCTGCAAAACTCATACCCCTGATGAGGCTTGGCAACAGATTTTAACCATTAGTGCGGACTTAATTAAGGCCGCACTTAAAAAACATCCCAAAATACGTGCTGTCGGTATAGGCTTTCCTGGTTTCATTGATCCGGTTACTCATAAGATTTCGCAGTCCCCTAATCTGCCAGGGCTTTTAAATGTGGACCTAAGCACTGACTTGTCTGCTTTAATTGGGTTGCCAGTGGTTGTTGAAAATGATGCGCTGGTGGCTGCTTACGGTGAGTTCTGCAGCCTTAATGGCGCTTATTCTGATCTGATTTATGTCGGTCTCGGTACTGGCGTAGGCGGTGGTTTGGTATTAAATGGACGACCTTTCGCAGGGCAGCACGGTATGTCTATGGAAATTGGTCATATGATCACCGTCCCTCACGGACGTTTATGTGGATGCGGTAATCATGGATGCATGGAGCAGTATGCTTCAGCCAGTGGTGTCGCCATCAGTTATCAAGAGGCTACAAGTAAAAAAAATACAGCAGATGCAATTGCCACGCTGGCTCGGGCAGGGGATATAGCAGCAATCAATGCTTATGAAACCGCTGGATTAAATTTAGCGAATGCGGTCTCGCATATGGTGAAAGTCCTTGATGTGCGATTAATTGTTATTGGTGGCGGAATGAGTCAGGCCTGGGGTTTATTGGCACCAGCATTCCAACGTGCGTTGGATGCCGCTTTGATACCTGTACTTCGCGGCAAGATAGAAATCAGAGTATCCACTAGTGGCGATCAGGCAGGCATCATTGGCGCTGCACTTCTGTCGGTCGCTAGCCGCTAGCTATTGGCTTTTTACATGCTGGGATAGTGCCCAAGTCACATGCTCTTGCACTAACTCACTGGTCTGCGGCCGTTGCAAGGCTTCAATCACTTCTGGGCTGGTTTTAGCATTACCGAGCCCGATAGCAATGTTGCGTTGCCACTGCTCATAGCCGATCCGGTAAATTGCACTGCCAGCCATTTTTTTCTTAAACTCATCCTCGGTCCAGCTAAAACAGTCCACTAAACTAATATTGTCCAAGCCATGCTTTACGTTAAAGTCGTCGACCTTTGTGCTTTGTGCAAACTTATTCCATGGGCAAAATAATTGGCAATCATCACAGCCATAAACGCGATTGCCAATCAGTGGCCTAAACTCTAGAGGGATATTACCTTTCAGCTCTATTGTTAAATACGAAATGCAACGCCTAGCATCCACTTGATAAGGGGCAACGATAGCCTTTGTTGGGCAAACATCGATACAAGTAGTGCAAGTGCCGCAATGATTAGGGGACACTTCGTCGTCTTTTAAGTCGGTAATTAAGGGGAGGTTGGTATAGATCTCACCTAGAAAGAACCAAGAGCCACGATTTTTATTAATCAATAAAGTGTGTTTTCCGCGCCAGCCTAAACCAGCTTTCTCAGCCAGAGCCACCTCCATCACTGGTGCGCTGTCGGTAAAAACGCGGTAATTAAACTGTAGGTCAGGGCTGACTGCAGATTGAAGTTGTGTGCAGAGTTGTTGCAGTTTGTTGCGCATCACCTTGTGATAATCGCGACCTAAGGCATAGCGTGAGATAAAAGCCTGACTGCTATTGTTAAGGACACTTTCGCTATCGATTGCTTGGGGCGGAAGATAATCTAGTCTGGCAGAAATGACGCGCAGGGTATTTGGTACTAATTCAGCGGGTTGCGTGCGCTTGATCCCGTGTTTTACCATATAATTCATCTCACCATGAAAACCCTTACTAATCCAAGCTTGATGTTCGGCCTCAGCCGTTTTCAATTCGGT
>CAIOPD010000149.1 GCA_903860085.1 uncultured Pseudomonadota bacterium | reverse complement strand
CGCCACTCTAAGCGAGCGTTTAGAAGAAATTAACCGCTTAATGAGTGCGGAAAATGCGACAAGCAACATGGATAACTATCGCAAAATTACGCAAGAGCACGCCGAGATTACGCCTATCGTAGAGCAGTACCGTGCTTTTGAGCAGGTAGAAGCCGACATGAACGAAGCGCAAGCGATGCTAAGCGATCCCGACATGAAAGAGTTTGCCCAAGATGAAATTGAGCAGGGCAAAGTTAAAATGGTGGCGATTGAAACCGCGCTACAAAAACTGCTACTCCCTAAAGATCCTAATGATGACCGAAACCTATTTTTAGAAATTCGCGCGGGTACAGGTGGCGATGAGTCAGGTCTATTTGCGGGCGATTTATTTCGGATGTATTCGCGCTACGCCGAGCGTCAACGCTGGAAGGTTGAAGTAGTCTCAGCGAATGAATCTGAAGTCGGTGGCTACAAAGAAATTATTGCAAAAATTGAAGGTTACGGCGCTTACTCGAAACTAAAATTTGAGTCTGGCGTGCATCGAGTACAGCGCGTACCGGATACCGAAACCCAAGGTCGAATTCATACTTCAGCTTGTACAGTAGCGGTATTGGCCGAGGCAGATGAAGTAAGTGATGTAGTAATTAATCCAGCGGAAATTCGGATTGATACCTACCGAGCGAGTGGAGCAGGTGGTCAGCATATTAATAAGACCGACTCCGCTGTGCGTATTACGCATTTGCCAACGGGCATCGTGGTCGAATGTCAGGATGACCGTAGCCAACATAAAAATAAGGCGCAAGCCATGAGCGTGTTGGTCGCACGCATTAAAGACGCGGAAGTGCGCGCACAACAATCTAAAATTGCCAGTGAGCGTAAATCGCTGATTGGTTCGGGCGATAGGTCAGAACGTATTCGCACCTACAATTATCCGCAAGGACGTATTACCGATCACCGCATTAATTTAACCTTGTATAAAATTGATGCAATTACTGAAGGTGATATGGATGAATTAATTGGCGCGCTATCAGCTGAACATCAGGCTGATTTATTGGCCAGTTTGGGTGACGATAACTAATTGAGCGCATCGCTACGGGAAACTTGTGCTGCGGCTCAAAGCCAGCTCATCAATAGCTTAGGTTTAGAGGCTAGCGATGCGCGACTAGAAGCGCAACTGCTACTTCAAACTGCAGCTCACAAGAATCGTGCTTGGCTAATCGCACATGAAGGTGAAGCCTTAACAGATCCCATAGTGCAAGCTTTTGAGGTATTACTAACGCGCCGCCTCCAAGGTGAGCCCATCGCCTACATTTTAGGCGTACGCGAGTTTTACGGCTTAAATCTGACGGTCAACCAAGATACATTAATTCCGCGACCCGATACCGAAACACTGGTAGACGCGGCTTTGGCTAAAATTTCTAATCATGCCGCTGCCTCAATTCTAGATTTGGGGACTGGTAGTGGCGCCATTGCTCTGGCACTTGCCAAGCATCGTCCACAGGCGAATGTCATCGCAGCGGATGCCTCCTTAGCAGCCCTAAAAATAGCCGAGAAAAACGCACAGGCCTTGGCCATTGATAATGTCGCTTTCATCTTAAGCGATTGGTTTAGCCAGGTTCCTCAGCAACAATTTGATTTAATTGTCAGCAATCCACCCTATATTGAAAAAAACGATATTCACCTAAGCCTAGGCGACTTGCGCTTTGAACCTTTAAGCGCCTTAGCTTCGGGGCATGACGGGCTTGATGATATACGTCGCATTATTGAGAATAGCCTGCTCTACCTCAAACCCCAAGGCTGGCTAATGCTAGAGCATGGCTACAATCAAGCCACGCAAGTGACAGATTTGATGGCAGAAACTGGCTTGATTGATATCGTCACGTTGCAAGATTTAGGGGGCAATAATCGTGTCACAGTAGCCAAAAATCCCTTGATTGTGAGTAAGCATTGGGACTAATTGACGCTGATACAACAAACCCAATACTGACTTAACATCATGACTATAATGCACACAAAAAAACCTACTGAAATCCTATAGTATAATCACGCCATGTCTGAAATTAACCCATCATCTCTAGCCGAACAATCTGTCGGCATTGTTGCCGCGCAAACTGCACACTTTGAGCAACCATTGTGTCTTAAGAGTGGCGCGATATTGCCACAATTTGATTTGGTTTATGAAACCTATGGCCAATTAAATGCGGATAAATCTAATGCAGTTTTAATCTGTCATGCACTATCTGGCACCCATCATGTGGCTGGAAAATATAATGCTGATGATAAATACCCCGGTTGGTGGGATAACTTGGTGGGGCCCAATAAGCCGTTAGACACCAATAAGTTTTTTGTAATCGGTGTCAATAACTTAGGCGGATGCAGTGGAAGTACTGGACCAGCAAGCATTAATCCGCAAACGCATCAGCCTTGGGGTTCGCAGTTTCCAGTACTGACCGTAGAAGACTGGGTCAATTCACAATCGCTACTGGCAGATTATCTTGGCATACAGCAACTCGCGGCCGTGGTCGGCGGAAGCCTAGGCGGCATGCAAGCCTTGCAGTGGACGATTGCCTATCCTGAGCGCGTACGCCATGCCTTGGTGATTGCTTCTGCTCCCAATCTTACCGCACAAAATATGGCGTTTAATGAAGTAGCGCGCCAAGCCATTATTACGGATCCTGAGTTTCATGGTGGTGATTACTATGCGCACGGCGTAGTGCCTCGTCGCGGCCTGCGCATTGCGCGCATGCTGGGTCATATCACCTATTTAAGTGACGATGCCATGGGCGCCAAGTTTGGGCGTAAGCTAAAAGATACGATTAGATATAGTTTTGATGCTGAGTTTGAAATGGAATCTTATCTGCGCTACCAAGGCGATAAATTTGCTGGTGAGTTTGATGCCAACACCTATTTACGTATGACAAGGGCCTTAGATTATTACGACCCAGCGTTGCCATTTGACGGTAATTTAAGTCAAGCGCTAGATAAAGTCTGCGCGCAATTTTTATTGGTGTCGTTCACTAGTGATTGGCGCTTTTCGCCAGCGCGCTCACACGAAATCGTGAAAGCCCTGCTCGACAATGAGTTGACCGTGAGCTATGCCGAGGTGACCGCAGCCCATGGTCATGATGCGTTTCTAATGCCAGATCCTCATTATCACGCCATTTTGCGCAACTACTTACACAACATTAAAGTAGGAGAGCCGTCATGAGTGTCAATATTGCAGAATTTCGTCATGATTTTGCCATCATTGCAGGCTGGTTACCCTTTGGTGGCAAGGTACTAGATTTAGGCTGTGGCGATGGCGCCTTGCTTGAATATTTAAAATCCTCTTTAGAAATACGCGGTTACGGGGTGGAAAAAGATGATGCTAACTGGCTGGCTTGCATGTCAAAAGGCATTAATGTGATCCAGATGGATTTAGAAGCAGGCCTGTCTGACTTCGAAGATCAGTCATTCGACACGGTCATTTTGTCGCAAACCTTGCAGGCGGTGCACAATACCGAAGGGATTGTGCGTGAAATGTTGCGGATAGGCCGCGAAGTGATTGTGACCTTCCCTAACTTTGGCTATTGGCGCCATCGCGCACAGTCGCTACAAGGCCGGATGCCTGTGTCTAAGAATCTACCTTATCAGTGGTATGACACGCCCAATGTGCATCTATGCACGATTTATGACTTTGATCAGTTCTGCATTAACTGCAACATTAACGTGAAGGAACGTCTTGTGCTGACTGCTAATCAACCGGTCACCTTTATGCCGAACCTGATGGGCAGTCTAGCCATGTATCGCTTAGAAAGTATGCCAAAAAAATAAGCGCATTCATTGATACAACACGCCCAAGTGACTAAAAAAATCTCAACTTTATGGTAAATCAAACTAGCGCTTGGCAGGCTTTACTGAATAAACGCATACTGATTTGCATATTCACAGGCTTTAGCTCAGGTTTGCCTTTGTATATTCTCATCAGCCTTTTGCCCGCATGGCTTCGCTCTGAAGGGGTCAACCTGAAAGCCATCGGCTTATTTGCATTGATCAATTTACCGTTCACCTGGAAATTTTTGTGGGCGCCCTTATTTGATCGCTATAGCCCGCCATTGGGCCGGCGACGTGGCTGGCTGCTGATTTCACAAATTTTATTACTCTTGTCCATCCCCATATTTGGCGCCTTTAATCCGCAGTTTGACATCTGGTCAATTGCCTATTTAGCTGCAATAGTGGCATTTTTTAGCGCTTCGCAGGACGTGGTGCTGGATGCATATAGACGCGAATTGCTGCTTGACGCTGAATTAGGGTTAGGCAACGCAGTCCATGTGAATGCCTACAAAATTGCAGGCTTAATTCCCGGCTCACTGTCGTTAATCCTTGCCGACTACCTGCCTTGGCATAGCGTATTTATTATTACAGCCTTGTTTATGTTGCCAGGTTTGGCCATGACTGTATTTGTAAAAGAGCCCAGCTTAGGAAATGCTGCGCCCAAAACCTTACGTGCTGCAGTGAGTGAACCATTTTATGAGTTTATAGGCCGTAACGGCCTTAAAACTGCCTTGTTGATATTAGCCTTTATATTTTTTTATAAACTCGGTGACAGCATGGCTACCGCACTAGCAACACCGTTCTATTTAGACATGGGCTTTAGCAAAACTGAGATTGGTTTGATTGCCAAAAATGCAGGGTTATGGCCAAGCGTCATTGGCGGCTTATTAGGCGGCGCGTGGATGGTGAAGCTAGGCATTAACCGCGCACTGTGGATTTTTGGTGCGGTGCAAATGCTGGCGATTTTAGGTTTTGCATGGTTGGCAATGGTCGGTCATAATTTATTTGTGCTTGGCATGGCCATCGGTCTAGAAGCTTTTGGTGTCGGTCTCGGCACAGCTGCGTTTGTGGCGTACATCGCCTACACAACACACCCGCTATATACTGCCACCCAGTTCGCGTTGTTTACCAGTCTAGCGGCAGTGCCGCGCACCTTCGCAAATGCCGCTACCGGATATCTAGTAGAAGATTTAGGCTGGCGCAACTTCTTCCTATTCTGCTTTGTTGCCGCAATTCCCGGCATGTTGTTGCTCATTAAAGTGGCGCCATGGTCTATAGATGGAAGTCAGCAATTAGGCTTACTAAAACCGGCCATCCGCGACCACTGACATTAGTCAGCATAATTGATGATCAATGGCGCATGATCACTAAAGCGCTCATCTTTGTAAATACTGGCTGAAATGGCCTTGGCTGCGATTGCGGGTGTCGCAATTTGGTAATCAATACGCCATCCTACATTATTGGCCCAAGCCTGACCTCGATTGCT
>CAIOPD010000148.1 GCA_903860085.1 uncultured Pseudomonadota bacterium | reverse complement strand
GTGTTGAGTATTGATGCCGAATTACTAGAAGTAAGTAATGAAGGTGACTATTCCATTGCCAGTGTGCGCTTTACTGGTCAGTTGCGTGAGAATAACGCGGCGATCGAAAATGTAGATGAAATTTGGCATGTGCAAAAAAATCTGCGCGATGACAAAGCTGTATGGTTATTAGCCGGTATTCAGCAGGTAGAGTTGTAATTAATCAGTTTTAATCAGTCAGTTCAACAAGTCCGAAGTCATGTATTTAAATACCTATTTCGTGCTTGTTCAAATGCCGCACTATGAATGACGATAAGTCCTTGAACCTAAAACCAAGCGTATTAAATTTTGCTAGTTTAGAAGCCAGCCTGCAAACATGCATGCTGGCTGATCGTTTTATACTTCGCCGCAAATTGCGTGAGGCGAATGAGCTCAAAAAATTAACTGACGAAAAATCTTTAGTCAAAGCGCAGCGATTACTCGCTGAAATTACGCAAAAGCTTAGAGTTTCGACCGCTAAGTACGAGGCGAGGTTAAGCAATTTACCTAAACCTGAATATCCATTAGAACTTCCGGTTAGCGCTAAAAAAGCTGAGATTGCCGCGGCTATCAGCGAAAACCAAGTTGTGATTATCTGCGGCGAAACTGGCTCTGGTAAAACCACGCAAATCCCTAAAATCTGTTTAGAGCTAGGAAGAGGTGTTTCTGGATTAATTGGCCATACCCAGCCACGCCGCATTGCAGCTCGCTCGGTCGCCTCTAGAATCGCTCAGGAACTAAACAGTCCACTCGGTGAAGTGGTCGGCTACAAGGTGCGCTTCAACGATAAGTTGACGGAATCTAGTTACATCAAACTGATGACCGACGGTATTTTGTTGGCGGAAACGCAGGGAGATAAGTTCTTGAACGCTTATGACACCATCATTATTGATGAGGCGCATGAGCGTAGCCTGAATATTGATTTTTTACTCGGTTACTTAAAACAGTTACTCGTCAAACGACCAGATTTAAAAGTGATTGTAACCTCAGCTACGATTGATGCGGACCGTTTTTCACAACACTTTAATGGTGCGCCAGTGATTGAAGTCTCAGGTCGTACCTATCCAGTTGAAATTCGCTACCGCCCTCTTGGAAAGGCTGGTTTCCGTGCAAGAGAAATCGCAGCTACCGAAAATGCACAGTTTGACGAAGAGGATGAAACGATCTTTGGCATTGCACGTAAAGCCAAAACTGAAGCGCGTTGGCTAGAAGAGGATGACGAAGAAGAAGCGATAGAAGAAGCTATTTTAGATGCTGCCGATGACTTGCTTCGTCAAGGCGATGGCGATATTTTGGTGTTTTTACCTGGCGAGCGTGAGATTCGTGATACTGCAGAACACTTACGCAAATATCAAGGCCGTTCTGCCAAGCTTAAACACATAGAAGTGTTGCCATTGTTTGCGCGATTAAGCATCGAAGATCAGCAAAAAATCTTTAGAAGCCATAGTACTCGCCGCATCGTGCTTGCCACCAACGTCGCTGAGACTTCACTCACCGTCCCTGGTATTAAGTACGTGATTGATGCTGGCTTAGCGCGTATGAGTCGCTACAGTACGCGTGCTAAGGTAGAGCAGCTTCAGATTGAAAAGATCAGTCAAGCCGCAGCCAAGCAACGCGCTGGCCGTTGCGGTCGCGTATCTAACGGCATCTGTGTGCGCTTATATGCGGAAGAAGATTTTAATGGCCGCCCTGAATTTACTGAACCGGAAATCTTACGTAGCTCATTAGCTAGCGTTATTTTGCGTATGGCCGCATTGCGCTTAGGCGATATTGCCGATTTCCCATTTATTGAAGCACCAAGCAGTCGTTTGGTGAGTGATGGTTACCAGCTGTTGCAGGAGTTAGGCGCGGTTGATAGCCGACGCCAGATTACCGAAACCGGATTGCAGCTCGCCAAGTTGCCTCTAGACCCGCGCGTGGGACGGATGATTTTAGCCGCCAAGCGTGAGAGTTGTTTGCGTGAAATCTTAATTATCAGCAGTGCGTTAAGTATACAAGACCCTCGCGAACGGCCGATGGATAAGCGTGAAGCAGCTGATGCCGCACATGCCAAATTTGCTGGTGAAGGCTCAGACTTTATGAGCTATCTCAAGTTATGGGATTTCTTTGATAACGCGTTAAAAACCAAAAAATCTAATAAAGACTTACTCAACCAGTGCCATAGTAATTTCTTGTCATTTTTACGTTTAAAAGAATGGCGTGAACTCCATACGCAAATTCAGCAGATTACCGATGACATGGAGTTTAAGCTTAATACTAAAGAGGCTAGCTATGAGCAGATTCATCGATCATTGTTAGCGGGCTTATTAGGCAATATTGGTTTTAAAGATGGCGATAGTGACTCTTATGCTGGTGCGCGCGGCATACGCTTTCATGTTGCACCTGGCTCTGCACTTAAGAAAACACGTCCAAAATGGGTGATGGCGGCCGAACTAATGGATACCAGCAAACTCTACGCGCGCTGTGTGGCAAAAATGGAGCCAGACTGGATAGAGCCACTGGCACAGGGTCTGACCGAGAGTCAGTACACGGACCCTCGTTGGGATAGGAAGATGGGCATGGTCAATGCTTGGGAGCGAGTTTCCCTGTATGGACTTACTATTATTCCTAAGCGGCGTGTGCATTTTGGGCCGATAGACCCCAAGCAATCGCGCGATATATTTATTCGCGAAGCACTTGCTAATGGGGAATTTGATAGCCGCGCTGCATTTTTTACCGCTAACGAACG
>CAIOPD010000147.1 GCA_903860085.1 uncultured Pseudomonadota bacterium | reverse complement strand
CTGCTTCATACTTTGCCTTTTGCAAGGCCAGCGCCTGATTAAAGACAAAGCGACAAGCGCCGGCAAAGCTGCGCATTTGGCGAGCTTGTGATAAATTGGTCTTCAATTGAAATTTATAGGATTGACGACGTATCATAGCGTATATTATAATTGGTCTATGGATAAAAATCAAGCAATTAGAACAGGCAGGCATTGTGTTTTTGCATTGCATGCGCATTTAGTCTTTGTGACTAAATATCGACGCCATGTATTGGATGCAGATGCGATTCAGTTATTGGGTGAGCATTTCGCTAGAGTCTGTGAGAAAGCTGATGTGAAATTAGTTGAAATGAATGGGGAAGACGATCACGTGCATCTTCTAGTTGAATATTTACCAACAGCACAGTTGTCAACGTTAGTGAATAGCTTAAAAGGTGTGTCGAGTCGCTTGCTTAGAAAAGAGCGTCCTGACATTACTCATCGTTATTGGAAGAACGTGTTGTGGTCACCTTCTTACTTCGCGGCATCCTGCGGAGGCGCTCCGCTATCAGTGATTAAACAATACGTTGAAAATCAGAGAACACCAACATCATGAGCACCTCCGGTGCTCGCGCTATCCATCTCCGGGCTGAACCCCGAAGCTTTCCGCGCAAATCTTGGTAAAGTGCATTTGTTGAGCAATAATCTGTATTGGATGTAGCACAGATACAGTTAAATTCTGCTCACGCAAACCTTGGGCAATATGCAAGCTGCATCCTATATTTG
This sequence comes from uncultured Pseudomonadota bacterium, assembly GCA_903860085.1. Taxonomy (GTDB): domain Bacteria; phylum Pseudomonadota; class Gammaproteobacteria; order Burkholderiales; family Methylophilaceae; genus Methylotenera. The sequence goes on along the minus strand of CAIOPD010000147.1, from coordinate 3,517 downwards.
ATGTTGCTAACATCGCCACTTTATTTGTTGCAATAACGGCTAATTTATCTTGAAGTAAGCTGCCAGCCATCTCACTTTGGGACAACATATAAGCTCCAGCACCACCGCAGCATTGACTGTTTCCAGGTAGCGCCTGTATATCAGCCTGCGGGATTTTTTTAAGTAAGCTGTAAACAGCAGATGATGACTTTTGAACATTACGTAAGCTACATGGGTCTTGCACGTAAATGGTCATATTCATGGGCTCAATCTGAATGTTACTCCAGTCGCAACTTAGCAGAAATGCACTGATATCTTGAATATGATAACCACTTAAATAGTCACTAAGACCAGCGCCGCATCCACTAGCGACAGTCAGTATTGGCATAGTTTGATCGAAGCTTGCCTGATTGGTAGTTATCAGCGTCTTCGCCTCAGCGGCGTCTCCCATCTGTCGCGCCATGCTGCCGCAACAAGTTTGCTCAACGGGAATATGCACATCAAAGCCGAGTTGATTTAATACATAAATACTGGCTTTCAGGGTCGGAGTATCAAGCGCACTGGTCGCGCAACCAAGGAATAAACTAACATCGCCTAGCTTGCTGCGAGTAGCTGGATAAAATGGACTCCATGTTGCAGGTTGCGCTAGTTTGGGTAGAAGTTTGGCTGCAGGGATTAACTTTAGCCACCCATCTAAGCGTATTTTCTGTAGTAGATATAGCGGCCAAGTTAATATACGCGCTAATGCCCGATAACGAATAAAAGGTTTTGCCAAGCGCCAAAGTAAACTTTTCTTCACCATAAGTTGTGCGCGTGTGCTGTCTAGCAGTGCGCCATAGTTGACGTTATTGGGACAGGCGGTCTCACAACTACGGCAGCTTAAGCACAGGTCTATATGCTCATGAAATCGGACATTATTGGGGATTATGTCTAGCGCCACAGCGCGCATCAGTTGAATGCGGCCGCGAGGTGAATCGGCTTCGGAACCAGTTTTTCTGTAGGTAGGGCAATGCGGTAGGCATAGGCCACAAGCCACACAGCGATCAGCTTCTACAATTAATGAGGTTAAGGCTAAAGACATGGCGCTATTATAAGCCTTGCGGAAAGCACGTTGTATTCATTCTCTGAATTAAAGTGATCTGAAGTTAGTAGAAATATGTAGTTATTACGACCATAAAAAATCCGCCCTAACTATCAAAGGCGGATTTTTAACAAACTTTAATTTAATTAATTTTAGCAGCCTCTATTTTTGCAGGTTCACTATGAGCAACTGGCAAGCCTTTAAGAAAATTCATTGCTTGCACAAACTGAATATCATCTTTAGTCGCAGGCTCAATCGGGCCTTTAGGCTCAGCAAACTTCTTCTCGCCGGCTTTTTCTTTAGCTGCTTCTTTAGCAGGTGTGCTTGCCGCTTTGACTTCCTCTATTTTAGCATCTTTAGGATTAGCTAGATGGTGGCTTAAATCAGCTTCATGAATGTTATTAGACTGATCGGTACCATCTTCTACTATGTAGTCTGGCACTATGCCCTTAGCTTGAATTGAGCGACCCTTAGGCGTGAAGTAACGAGCCGTCGTCAATTTAATAGCTGCACCATTGTTCATCGGCATAATGGTTTGTACTGAGCCTTTCCCAAAGCTTTGCGTACCTAATAGTGTGGCGCGTTTATGGTCCTGCAAAGCGCCAGCCACGATCTCAGATGCAGAAGCCGATCCGCTGTTAATCAACACAGTCATTGGCACTGTTTTTAAATCGACGGGTAAATCTTTAATATAGTCATTTGCAACGCCACCACGAGCATAGTTTTCTGGGCTTACGGTTAGTTGCATTTTTGAATCAGGCGCACGACCTTCGGTGTAAACCACCAAAGTGTCTTTAGGCAGGAAAGCTGCAGCAACACCAACTGCACCGTTTAATAAGCCACCTGGATCGTTACGTAGATCTAAAACAAAGCCTTTAAATGGGCCTTTGTTTTCGTCATGCATTGCTTGAATCGCTTTGGCTAAATCTTCACCAGTGTGCTCTTGGAATTGAGTCACACGCGCATAAGCATAGCCTGGCTCGGTCAGTTTATATTTCACGCTTTTATTTTTGATGATAGCGCGGATTAATGTAAAGCTTAGCGGCTTGGTTTCATTTTTACGGTACACGCTTAAAATGATAGGTGTGTCTGGCTTGCCACGCATGCGTTTTACTGCATCGTTTAAAGTCATCCCCTTAACTGGCGTATCATCCAATTTAACAATCAGATCGCCACTTTTGATGCCGGCTTTATAGGCGGGGGAGTCTTCAATTGGTGATATAACTTTAACTAAGCCATCCTCCATACCTACTTCTATCCCTAAGCCACCAAATTCACCCTGTGTTGCTGCTTGCATGTCTTTAAATGCATCTACATCCATGTAAGTGGAATGCGGATCTAGTCCAGTCAGCATGCCACTTATTGCTTCAGAGATTAGTTTTTTGTCCTCGACTGGTTCTACGTAGTCGCTTTTAATTTTGCCAAATACTTCTGCGAACGCGCGCAGGTCATCAAGCGGTAATTGTGGCTTAGTCATTTTTTCTGCTACCGCAGAATAGGTTAAACTCAACATCAAGCCAAGTACAAGGCCTGATGCGACTAGTCCAGCTTTGGTAAAGCGGGCATGTTTATTTTTTACTTGCATGTAATATTCTTTCCCAACAAAATTAACTACGTATGCTTATGACATACTTTGTTTTATTAGTTTCAAATTTATCTAAATAATATTATAGATAGCTTTGTATTCAGTTCAATTACTGAGCATAAAGTATAACAGCAAGGATGTCATAGTGACTAAGCACAAAATCGAAATTACTTATTGCACGCAATGTCGTTGGTTATTACGTGCAGCATGGTTAGCGCAAGAGTTATTAACCACTTTTGAACAAGATTTAGACGGAGTGACTTTAAAGCCAGGGAGCAGCGGAATTTTTGTAGTTAGTTTAAATAAAAAAGAGATTTTTTCACGTAAAACAGTGGGGCGTTTTCCAGAGGCGAAGGAGCTTAAGCAATTGATACGTGACCAGATTGATCCTGACCGTGACTTAGGACACAGTAATAAGGTTTCAGAGTAAGTGTTTACTGACTTAACTGATCTATGCGCTGTGCACCGTTAAAGCGTTTGATCCAATAACTATCTTGCATATTTTCCACGCGCACACCACCACCGTTACTCGGTGAGTGGATAAAGCGGTTATTGCCCATGTAGATGCCCACATGGGAGAAGGTGGCTTTAAGCGTATTAAAAAATACCAAGTCACCAGGTTTTAATTCACTTTTAGGTACTCTGACGCCAAGCTGGCTAATAGCTAATGCACTATGCGGTAAGGTTAAGCTGGTAGCTTGTTTGAATACGTAACTTACAAAGCCGCTGCAATCAAAGCCAGATTGTGGCGAATTGCCTCCATATTGGTAGTGCGTTCCAGTTAGACTTAGTGCATTAACAAGCACTTCGCGTGCGCGCCCAGTCCATTTCTCCTGATTATCATCCGTACTACTCAGCTCAGCAGAATTGAT
>CAIOPD010000146.1 GCA_903860085.1 uncultured Pseudomonadota bacterium | reverse complement strand
TTCAGATTTAAACTCTGCAGCAAATCGTTCTTTTGCCATCATTACCTCCGCTATGTTTAATTAAACTATAACGGTGTCTACCATAGTGTGGGAAGTCCAAAGATACTTCATCAAGCATCTATACATATAACGCTTCTGATCAGTTTAGGTTTACATCAAACAAGCATGCCGCTGAACATCTTGTAACGCCTCTAGACGGTAGCTCCATTAAAGAAAATCTCAGAATAATATTTTTTACTTAGTTAATACAAAAGGGAGCAACGCTCCCTTTTGTATTTTCTTATAGCCTCATTATTGGGCTTGCAAATATTGCGCTAGCGCTTCTACATCCTTATCTGTAAGTGCTTTTACAATTTCATGCATCGCAGCAGCGGCAGGTCGATCGTTTCCATAAAATACTTTTAACTGCTTCTTCAAATACTCCTCATGCTGGCCTCCAAGTCGAGGAATACTTGCATTGCCTTGGGCTTTTTCACCATGACATGCCGCGCAAGCAAGAATTCCCCTTGACTGGTCTCCAGTAGTGAATAAAGCCTTACCTTGATCATACCTAGCCTTGTCAGTAATCTTTCCACTATGCACTGGCGTTTGTGCTTCGTAATAAGCTGCGAGCTTATCAATTTCTTCATCCGTTAGCCTAGAGGATATCCCCCACATGAAACGTGTAGCATTTAGATTTGCTCTACTCTTTTCTCTGAATGCTTTCATTTGATTTGTGAAGTAGATTGCATTTTGTCCAGCTAGCATTGGAAACTGCTCGGAAGTCGTATTGCCGCCGATGCCATGACATATTGAACATAGCTGTCTATCAAGTTTATCTCCAGACTCCGCATTCACATTAAGGCTGACAACCAATCCTAACAGGAGCGAGATTTTAATTAAGTTTTTCATCATCTTTCCTTAGAATGCGAACCATGTTGCTAACATAAACGTGTTGTAGTCTTTCGCCTTCTGGCTAGCCCCACCCATTGCAGCCTGGTCTAACTTATCGTAATAAGTATATTGGGCTAAAAATCTCACTTGCGGATTGTAGTTATAGTTCATCTCCATTGTATAAAACCGACTATTTGGCTTGCCGCTATCGATTCCGTAAAGAATGGTGTCGCTACTTCCAGTAATGTTATTAAATCCTAGCGTTGCCCCATAAGTTCGGTCATACAAATAACTGACTTTCCCTCTAAAAACATTAAGCGTATTACTGGAATTAACATTTAAGCCGTTCGCTGGATCTCCAGCACCTATTGATAAATTTCCCGGTGTATTTTGTTTTTCATGAATGAAAGTAGCTTGTGCAGTAAATATTGATGGATCGGATATGTACTGATACTGAGTATCCACTGCTGTGTCAGTATAGGTATCAATATAGCCTGGGGCATCAACGCGACTGACGCTAGCTCGCATACCATAGGTACCAACCATTAATGAATTAGCGCCCCACTCTTGATTCCATGCAAGTCGCCAATAAGGATTATTGTGACCCACTAAACTGAGATTAGGATCCAGGCGAGTCCCTGCACTTAAAAATCCAAGCGTCCTGTTGGCATTACCATACATAGAAAGCTCTGCGTAAAGGTGCCTATCCCACCAAACATAGGCCCCTAAACCTGCTGAGGTCTGACCAAACATCCCATCTATTGCTGTACTAGCAGAAGCCCCTGGTGTACCAATAATACCTGGGGAATAGAAAGGAAATCCCCATGCTGGTGTTGTATTCCAGACATCCTGAACTGATGGATTATTATTTAAAGTTAAACCCACTAATAAATTCTTATCTACCAAAGTAAAGTTTTGAATAATACGTAGATCCGTATTATCTAAAGCGCTATGGTGTTGTGGGTCACCTTCCGCACCTGGAT
>CAIOPD010000145.1 GCA_903860085.1 uncultured Pseudomonadota bacterium | reverse complement strand
TTGCCTGGATGAACCACCCACAGTCGTTAGTGATTACCCTACCGCCATTGGCTGGATTAATATTAAAATTAAACTAGTTTTACCGAAGAACAATTTAAATAACAACTAAATATAAAGTACTACTATACAAATGGCTACGCTCACACAATACCCAGTATGGCAAAAACTCTGCCAACATCATCAAAAAATGGACTCGACACATATGCGCGATTTATTCGCCAATGATGGCGAGCGCTTTAATAAATTCAACCTTAAATTTACCGATCTATTACTGGACTACTCTAAACATCGAATCAATGATGAAACCATGCCATTGCTTATGGAAATGGCACGTGAGGCGAAGATAGAGAACTGGCGTGATCGCATGTTTGCTGGCGAAAAGATTAACATTACCGAAGACCGTGCTGTGCTCCATAGTGCTTTGCGCAACCGAAGCAATACGCCTGTAATTGTTGATGGCAAAGATGTGATGCCTAATGTGAATAAAGTATTAATGCAAATGCGCAAGTTTTCAGAAAGCGTGCGCAATGGCAACTGGCTAGGCTATAGCGGCAAACGCATTACTGATATCGTGAATATCGGAATCGGCGGCTCTGACCTAGGCCCAGTTATGGTGTGCGATGCACTAAAGCCATATGCCAGCCCTGAGTTACAAGTGCATTTTGTGTCTAATATTGATGGTGCCCATTTAATGCGTGCACTTGAAGTATGCAACCCTGAAACGACGTTGTTCATTGTGGCGTCTAAGACCTTTACCACTCAAGAAACAATGACCAACGCACACTCTGCGCGTACTTGGTTTTTACAAACGGCGCAGGTTGAAGCGCATGTAGCAAAACACTTTGTAGCCCTTTCTACCAATGAAAAAGCCGTTCAATATTTTGGCATCGATGGCGCGAATATGTTTACATTCTGGGACTGGGTTGGTGGTCGCTACTCACTTTGGTCAGCGATAGGCCTGTCGATTGCTTTGTATGTGGGCATGGATCATTTTGAAGATTTGCTGTTGGGCGGTCATGAAATGGACAACCATTTCAAAACAGCACCTTTAGAACAAAATATGCCCGTCATCATGGCGCTTTTGGGTGTTTGGTATAACAACTTTTTTAATGCGGATACGCATGCGATTCTCCCGTACGACCAAGGATTAGCGCGCTTTCCAGCTTATATGCAACAAGCTGACATGGAAAGCAATGGTAAGTTTATTGATAGAAATGGCGAACGCGTTCAATATAAAACTGGACCGGTTATTTGGGGTGAAGCTGGCACCAACGGTCAACATGCGTTTTACCAACTGATTCATCAGGGGACGCAAACGGTTCCATGCGACTTTTTAATGCCAATACACAGTCATTATGCAATTGGTAAGCATGGTTACGCCCATCACAAAATATTACTCGCCAACTTTTTAGCGCAAACCCAATCCTTGATGCTAGGTAAAACCAAAGAACAGGCACGCGCAGAACTTGAAGCGGAGGGTCTAAGTGGCGCTGCTCTAGAAGGTCTGTTGCCACATAAGGTTTTTGAAGGCAACCGCCCTACTAGCTCTCTCGTGTTCGACAAATTAACACCGAACACGTTGGGCAAACTGATCGCACTTTATGAACACAAAATTTTCGTACAGGGCATTATTTGGAATATTAACAGTTACGACCAATGGGGCGTTGAGTACGGTAAGCAGATTGCAAAACAGATTTTACCGCAACTGACTAGCGCAGAAATTGTCAGCAATTATGATAGTTCAACCAATGGTTTAATTAATTACACAAAATCTCATATTTAATTCATAAGCTACATTAGAAGTGTATAAAAAAAGCCCAACGAGTGAGTATTGGGCTTTTTGTTGGATGTTAGATTAACACCTCATCATGCAGTAATTACCTAAGTTTAATCTGACTTGAACTTAGGATAGCCTTGGACAGAGATTCACCCATCACAGCGCTGGCGGAAGCCCCTATGCGCTTAGCTACACGACTAGCCAAATCCTCTTCATAGCTAAAGTCTACAATTGTCTCTTCTTTAATCACTTCACGTGCTACATAGTCTGTGCTACCTAAAGCATCGGCTAATCCTAACTTGATACTTTGCTCACCACTCCAAAATAATCCACTGAATATCTCAGGCGTTTCTTTTAGGCGAGCGGCACGGCCTTGACGCACAACCGCCTTAAATTGTTCGTGCACTTCATTAAGCATAGCTTGCGCAAGCTCCTTATGTTTAGGATTGACCGGTGAAAATGGATCTAGCATGGCCTTGTTCTCGCCTGCCGTCATTAACCTGCGCTCGACGCCAACTTTTTTCATCACTTCAGTAAAACCGTAGCCATCCATCAAAACGCCAATTGACCCGACAATACTAGCTTTATCTACGTAAATTTTATCAGCAGCTACGGCAATGTAATAACCACCAGAAGCGCATATATCTTCAACCACAGCATAGACCGGAATGCTTGGATGCAAGTGCTTCAGACGCCTAATTTCGTCATTAATAATACCAGCTTGGACTGGACTGCCACCCGGGCTATTGATCCGCAAGATAATCCCTTTGGTACCTTTATTGTCGTAAGCATCATGCAAACTTGTCATTACTGATTCTGCATTAACTTCACCGCCTGACTCAATGACACCACTAATTTGAATTAATGCTGTATGTGAGCTTGAGCTTTTTTTGCTCGCACCCAATAAACCAAGTGCATAAAACAGCACGATGAATAGATAAATAAACAATAAAGCTTTAAATAAAATACCCCAGCGCCTCGCTTTTTTTTGCTCGGAAAGCGCGGAGCTAGCTAGCTTTTCTATGATGTCACGTTGCCATTTATTTTCTGTTACTGAATTGTCTTCTGACATGGGCTAGGCCTTAAAAAAAAGTTAAATTTAATTGGTAGTTGGAATTAGATTGATAATAATTTTTTGATTTTGTTCAGTTAATGTTAGCGTTTTTAGGCTTTTACCTTTACACGGCCCCATTACGCAAAAGCCATTATCAGGTTTATATTGAGCACCATGCGTTGCACAAACGAGGTAATCTTTTTGTCTAGTAAAAAAATCGCCATGATTCCAATCCAATTCTACCGATACATGCGCACACTGATTCACGTAAGCATAAGCTTTACCTTGAAAGCGTACGACAAAACCAGTGACAAACTCACCTAAATTGGGCAATGCAAACCGCAGACCTTTATCTGCTTCAAGCAAGTCTGCACTATCAAAAACAATGGTGCTTTGACTTAGGTCAGTTGAGTTTGCTGATTGTTTCAAGAAAGACCTACGCGTTTTCTAGAAGCCATTGGCTTAAACTAGAAAAATCATTAAATTGTTGTATCGGGTTGAGATTTTGCCACTGTTCAACTGTCTGTGCGCCATAAGTTACACCTACCGCGCTCACGCCAGCATTTTTGGCCATATGTAAATCATAGCTGGTATCCCCTATCATGAGGGTGCGTTCTGGCAAAACGACCAACTGATCCATCAACTCGTCTAGCATTTGTGGGTGCGGTTTTGAAAAGCACTCATCCACAGTACGTGTTGCATGAAACTGCTTACCCAAGCCACAATGGGCCAAAGCTAAATTGAGACCGCGCCTACCTTTTCCTGTAGCCACAGCTAATTTAAAGCCTTTTTTATTAAGCGCAATAATGGTTTCGGCTGCGCCTTCAAATAAAGGAATTTCACTTTCACCCGCATAATAATTAATATTGTAATGACTAGCTAAGGCCTGCGCTTGCTCTGCTGGCAAGTCCCCATATAAAGCTTGAATGGATTCACGTAAGCCTAATCCAATAATACTGCTTGCAACTTGGGGAGTAAGTGCGGGCAATCCAACTTCAGCCGCAGCCTTCAGGATGGCATTAGTGATCATACTGGTAGAGTCAGCCAAGGTGCCATCCCAATCCCATACGATTAAATCAAACTGCTTTGGCATGCTATTCTTTCTTAATAAGTAATACGTTTAATTTAGGCGTCTAGTTTAAGTAGAAATTTGGACAGTTCAGCTGGCATAGGCGCGACTAACTCTAGCTTGTCATTGGTCAGTGGGTGTCGAATTTTGGTGTTAGATGAATGCAGAAACATGCGTTTCAAGCCATGTTTAATCATGGCCTTATTCACTGTGAAATCACCGTACTTATCATCACCAACGATTGCAAAACCGAGATGGGCTAGTTGAACTCGCAGTTGATGGGTGCGACCTGTCACCAATTGAGCCTCAAGTAAGCTAAATTTGCCTAAACTGGCACTAGAGAAATTCTTAATCAACCTAAATAGGGTTTCTGAAGATTGACGCTCATCATATTTATCTTTTGAAATATCAGTCACCACATTGACCCGGCGCTCACCATTCGGTAATAAATATTTCTGCAGATCAAGCACTACACGTTTTTTTGGTTCAGTCCATTCACCGTGCACCAACATTAGGTAGCGCTTATCGGTTTGGTGATTGCGAATCGCTTCATGCAAAGCCACTAATGCACTGCGCTTTTTAGCTAACATCAGCACACCGGAAGTTTCGCGATCTAACCTATGCACCAATTCCAAAAATTTAGCTTTAGGTCGCTCTAAACGCAGTTGTTCAATCACGCCACGACTGATGCCACTACCCCCGTGCACCGCAAAACCAGCAGGTTTATCGATGACAAGCATAGCATCATCTTCAAAAATAATGGCTTGATCAAACTTAGAAACGGCGGGAGTTACGTGATCAGGCTTCTCAATGACGTTGGCACGTGTTGGTGGTATACGCACCACGTCGCCCAAACTTAATCTAAAGTCTGCATCTATGCGTTTTTTGTTGACGCGCACTTCACCACTACGCAAAATGCGATAAACATGGCTCTTGGGAACACCTTTTAGTGTTTTGGTCAGAAAATTATCGACCCTCTGACCTTCACTTGCTTCATCTACCGTCAAAAATGCCGCTGCTAAATCGCTAACGCTAGTCTGTGTATGGGTTGTATCTGTTGATGTTATCTTGTTCATTACAATTCGCGGGAAACACTGCCTTTTAGGGTTGTGAGGAATAGCGCGTAATGCCCAGCATCACGAAGTCCAGCTATCTTTCTTAAAAAAAACTATTCTTATTGACATCCTTACACAAAAATTGAACTATGTGTAAATGAATGTTAAACGCGCCTACAAGTTCAGGTTTTACCCTACCAATGATCAAAAGGATATACTTGCTCAAACCTTTGGTTGCGCGCGCTTCGCTTATAATTATATGCTGAAAGCGCGTACGGACGCTTACTATAATGAACAGAAGCGTATGGGCTACCATGAAACTTCCGCCTTATTGACAGTACTTAAAAAGCAGAGTGAATTTAATTGGCTTAATAATGTAAGCTCTGTGCCAGTGCAGCAAGCTTTGCGCCATCTACAAACGGCGTTCAGTAACTTCTTTGCTAAGCGAAATAAATACCCTACTTATAAATCGAAGTTTGACAAGCAAGCGGCTGAATATACTGCCAGCGCATTCAGATTTGAAAATGGTATTTTGACATTAGCTAAAATGAAAGCGCCTTTAGTCATAACATGGTCACGCACCTTACCTAAAGCCGCCAATCTCACCACCGTGACAGTCAGTAAAGACTTTGCTGGGCGATACTTTGTATCGTTACTCTGTGACGATACCGTCTCAGCCAAAACAACTGTAGCAGCAAGCATTGGAGTTGATTTAGGTTTAACTAATTTTGCCGTCACTTCCAATGGGAGTAAATACCAATCACCTCAAGCACTGCGCAACAATTTAGAAAAATTAGCCTTATTGCAACAACGATTAAGCAAGAAAAAGAAAGGCTCTAGTAATCGCAACAAAGCACGATTAAAAGTAGCAAAGCTCCATGCGAAAATCAAGGATATTCGTAAAGATTTTTTGCACAAACTTTCAACCAAGCTGATTAACGAAAATCAAGTAATTGCTGTTGAAAGTCTAGCAGTATCCAATATGCTAAAAAATCGCAAATTAGCAAAATCCATTAGTGATGCTAGTTGGTCCGAGTTTGTCCGGCAATTAGAATACAAAGCTAAATGGTACGGTAGAACTTTAATTGGCATAGATAAGTGGTATCCATCCAGCAAGCGATGTAATGCCTGCGGATATACATTGTCAACGCTTTCACTTAACACGCGTACTTGGATGTGTCCTGATTGCGGACTAAACCATGACCGTGATTTGAATGCTGCCAAAAACATATTAACCGCAGGGCTTGCGGGGTTAGCCTTTGGAGAGAATGTAAGTCCTGTTTGCATTTAGTAATATCTGTAAATGGGCTGTTTTCGTTGAATTAGGAATGTCTTAACAGTAATGTTAGGAATCCTCTTCCTTTTGGGAGATGAGGATGTCAATCTTTGCTTATATTTTTGATGTAGCATATACTACGGTAGTTCTTGATTAAATTAACAATTTTATTGTGTTATTTCAATAAATTGCAGCCAAGAATTGGAAGACACTCAAACCTACTATTTGTAAAAATGACAGCAAGTCTTCATTTTTTCAATTTGGACAATATTGGGTGTGCAACTAAAAACTGACAACAAACACTTGGTTAACACCGCTCGCCATATTATAAAGTAGCGGTAAGTAAAAAATTAGCGCTCAAGCCGCCGCAGACAAATAAAGATAAAAGCGCGACTTAAAGTGATCGTAAAATTTAGAGTGCTACTGATTCGATTTTTAAACGAATAGTAATACACGAAAATTAGAATTTACTGAATATAGAATTTTAACTAATTTATGCCACAACTGGCTTAAATTTAATAATTAGTTTGCTTTAACGAACAATGTTTCATCATGCTTTCATTAGCAGATGATTCAAAATAATTGCCAGACAAGCCTAATGCAGTGTATTTGACTGCCTTGCAAAACTGGTAAGTAGAATGCGAATATTCGCCACACACCGTTAAAATGCATTGTTATTAAATTGTATTAGCGTTAAATTTTCCTTAGGAGCCCCCAGTTAATTAAGTCAGGAGGCCTTCAGTAGTTCAGCCAAACTCTGGCACTTTCACTTTAAAATGCCTTCAATTTCAATGCCATATTTTTAAGCATTGAGTCTGCCCGCCTTGCCTAGCGCAGGAGTTAAGCAATGAAACGTATGTTATTTAACGCAACACAATCTGAAGAGTTGCGCGTTGCAATCGTAGATGGTCAAAAATTAATAGATTTAGATATTGAACATGCTGGCAAAGAGCAACGCAAAAGCAATATTTACAAAGGCGTAATCACACGTATCGAACCCTCACTTGAAGCGGCTTTTGTCGACTACGGTATGGATAGGCACGGTTTCCTACCATTCAAAGAAGTAGCGCGTAGCTATTACAAAGAAGGCGTAGGTAGTGGCGCACGCATTCAAGATGCCTTAAAAGAAGGTCAAGAATTAATCGTCCAAGTAGATAAAGATGAGCGTGGCAACAAAGGCGCTGCTCTTACTACTTTCATCTCACTTGCGGGTCGTTACTTGGTATTAATGCCTAACAACCCACGTGGCGGTGGCGTATCACGCCGTATTGAAGGTGAAGACCGTGATGAATTGCGCGATGTATTAGCGCAGTTAGAAGTACCAAAAGGCATGAGCATTATTGCCCGTACCGCTGGTATTGGTCGCAATGCCGAAGAATTACAATGGGATTTAAACTACCTAACACAGCTATGGACAGCCATTGATGGTGCCTCAGCTATGCAGGCAGGCGCCTACCTAATCTACCAAGAAGGTAGCTTAGTCATTCGTGCTATTCGTGACTACTTCAGCTCCGATATTGGTGAAATTTTAATCGATACGCCTGATATACACGAGCAAGCCGTACAATTTATGAATCACGTAATGCCTGGCAATGTGTCTCGCGTTAAGTTGTATCAGGATGAAATTCCACTCTTTACACGCTTTCAAATTGAGCACCAAATTGAATCAGCGTTCTCACGTGAAGTTCGCTTACCATCAGGCGGCGCAATCGTGATTGACCATACGGAAGCTTTGGTTTCTGTAGACGTCAACTCTGGCCGCGCAACACGTGGAAGCGATATTGAGCACACTGCGTTTAATACCAACATGGAAGCTGCTGAAGAAGTGGCACGCCAGTTACGTTTGCGTGACTTAGGTGGCTTAGTGGTAATCGATTTTATTGATATGGAAAGTCAACGCAACCAACGTGAAGTAGAAAATGCATTGCGCGATGCTCTACATTTTGATCGTGCACGCGTCCAAACTGGAAAAATCTCACGCTTTGGTTTACTTGAATTATCACGTCAACGTTTGCGTCCTAGCCTAGGCGAAACCAATCATATTCCATGTCCACGTTGTAGTGGTACTGGTCATATCCGCGGTATCGAATCGACTGCATTGCATATCTTACGTATTACGCAAGAAGATGCGATGAAAGATAACAGTGCCATTATTCAAGTGCAGTTACCAGTTGAAGTTGCAACATTCTTATTGAATGAAAAACGTGCTGATATTCATGCCATTGAACAGCGTATGGGCGTTGAAGTGGTGTTGATTCCAAACATTCATCTTGAAACACCTAATTACAATATCGTGCGTGTTAAACATGATGACGTGACTGAGGAAACTAGTCGCGCCAGTTATAAAATGGTTGAACTCCCTGCAGAAACTAGCTACATCCAAAATGCAGAAGAAGTAGCAAAAGCAGTTAAACCAGTAGCGGCTGTAAAAGGTATTACCCCTGCAGCACCTGCGCCAATTTCAACAGAAAAACAAGCGTCAGGCACGTCAGTATCATTACTAACGCGCATAAAAAATTGGATGGGGATATCTACTTCTAAAGCTAGCGTTGAAAAGACCGAGGAAAGCAGTCGCGAAGGCAATCGTAATAACCGTAACCGTAACAATCGTAATCGCAATGATCGCAATCGTGGTGATCGCGCAGATAAAGGTGCAAGCCAAGATCGTCCAAACCGCAATAACGAAGCAAAGCGTCCTGCAGAGGCTAAACCGCAGGAACCGCGTCAACAAAAACCACAACAGCCACGTAACGAACAGACGCGGAGTACTGCGCCAGCTCAGGTTAATGTAACAGCAGAAATTCCTGGTAACGAAGCTGCTACAGAGCAACGTACTGAGCGTTCTGGTCGTCGCAATCGCAATAATCGTCGTGGTCGTCGTGACCGTGAAGAAAATGTGAGTACCGAAACTAGTCGCGCTTTTGTACCTAATGATGAGGTTAGTGCAGCTTCATCGGCTACTGTAAACACAACAAGCGTTGAAACTAAGGCTGAAGCACCAGCAATTGTAAGCGCAGATGTAGCTGTTGAAGCAACACCAAAAGCCAAAACAGATAACAGAAAACCAAGGCCAGCTAAAGCTCCAGCGGTGGCAAAAGAGGCTAACACCAGCTTAGACTCAGTTGTGGCAGAAACGGTCACAACGCCTGCTGTTGCAGTTGAGGCAATTGCAAAGCCAGCGGCTAGCAAACGCCCTGCCCGCGCACGTAAACCTAAAGTAGAAGCTAAACCGGTTGACTTAGCTAGCGTAGGCTTGCAGTTGGTGGAAACAAAAGCTGATGCACCAAAGGCAGCAGCGCCAGTGACTGCTGAGAAACCTCGCGCCCCACGCAAAGCAGCTTCTTGGCAGAATAAAGCACAAGATAATGCAAGTGCAGAGCCGATGGTGATGGTAGAAACACAAAACAAATAGTTCAAATAACTATTAGATGAAAAAATAGCCCCGACGAATCGGGGCTATTTTTTTGCTTATCTCACTAGGATTAACCTAAGACTTAAGCCCGCAAAAAATGAATAAGCGCATAGCCGATTGCAGCCATGAATAATGCTCCAAACACATGACTAGAGGCATGAAGAAATGCCCACAAGTATTCCTGTTTTTGCAGTAAAGCTAAACTTTCGCCGGTAAATGCTGAGAATGTAGTGAGGCCACCTAAAAAACCAGTGGTTATAAAAAGCAACAACCTTGGATGCTGCAAAGTCTCAAGCCCAATACTGGCTATCACCATACCCATCATAAAACCACCACTTAAATTAACTATAAGTGTGCCTAAGGGTAAATTAGGCAGCACTGAATTAAGTAGTACACACACCCACCATCGACCCCAAGCCCCTAATGCAGCCCCCAACCCTATTGCCATTGCAGTTGTAAAATTAAAAGCGGAATTCATTGTGTGATACTCATATCAGCTCATTCATATAGTAAAATTAAGTAAGATTTTGTAAGTCATAAAATTAGCGTACAACTTTAGCGAGAAATTCATGTCATTGAAAGTGTTATTTGCAAAGAAAGTGCTGTTTGTTAGCTCTGAAGTTTTTCCGCTAATCAAAACCGGGGGCTTAGCAGACGTTAGTGGCTCTCTCCCTTCAGCATTAAAGCACTCAGGTTTAGATGTAAGGATTTTAATCCCTGGCTATACAGCAGTACTGAATCAACTTAGTGAACTACGCACTATCGCCACCTTAACGAACTTGCCTGTGATTGAAAAAGCAGAGCTGTTATTAGGCATCATTACAGAAACTCAAGTAAAAGTTATGGTCATAAAATCAGCACACCTCTATGAACGTGAAGGTGGCCCTTATGCAGATATGAATGGTCAAGAGTGGTTAGACAACCCTCTACGTTTTGGTGTGCTATCAAAAGTGGCCGCCATGCTAAGTGGCGAGCATTCTCCGTTAGCAGACTGGAAACCGGATATTGTGCATTGTAATGACTGGCAAACTGGCTTAACCCCAGCCTATATGAAACTCACAGAAAAGTCCGAGGCTAAATCTATCATCAGTCTCCATAATATGGCGTTTCAAGGCTGCTACTCACCCGCTTGGCTCACTACTTTAAATTTACCGCACACACACTTTAGTATTGAAGGTTATGAATATCATGGCCAGTTATCATTTTTAAAAGCAGGCATAGTCTTTGCCGATGCAATCACGACGGTGAGTCCACGCTATGCTCAAGAAATTCAAACCGTCGCTTTTGGTTTCGGCCTTGAAGGCTTACTAGCCAAACGTGGTCATGAAATCAAAGGCATTCTAAACGGCATTGAAACTAGCGAATGGAATCCTAAAACTGACCCTTATTTGTGCAAGAATTATAGCGCAAGCAATATCACTGGTAAGCAGAAAGTAAAAGCCGCACTTCAGCTAGTCAGTGGGCTCAATGTTGATGCGGACGCACCATTACTGGGCGTAGTCAGTCGACTCACTCACCAAAAAGGCTTAGATCTTTTACTGCCATGCATGCAAGGATTATTAGACTCAGGCTGCCAATTAGTGTTACTCGGCAGTGGAGAAAAAGATTTAGAGCAAGAATTTATGGCGTTGGCCGAAGCAAACCCTGGGAAAATCAGTGTCACCATCGGCTACAATGAACCACTATCCCATCAAGTCATGGCTGGTTGTGATTTATTTGTAATGCCATCAAGATTTGAACCATGCGGACTGAATCAGTTATACGGCCTAGCCTATGGCACCCTTCCCATTGTCAATGCAACAGGCGGGCTAGCTGACTCTGTGATTGATGCTGACTTGCATAACATTAAGGACGGAAGCGCCAATGGATTTGTGATGATAGAAGCGAGTGCGGAAGCGCTATTGGCTTGTATACATCGCGCTGTAGCGCTATTCAAAAACGACAAAACCACTTGGCGTAAAATTCAGAAAAATGGCATGTCGCAGAATTTAAGTTGGGATAATAGCGCCCTAGAGTACTTGGAGTTGTATAAAACTTTAATAAGTTAATCATACTAATATTTTCATAAGGCGGGACTGATATCTTGGCACGGTAAATGCTTAATATAAATTAGCTTCTCCAAAGCTAAGATCTCCTCCTTAGGGCGTAACTACTAAAATAGCTTACGCCCTCTTTTTTTGCTTCCTTCAAAACACTTTATGTTATTTAACAATAAAATGTTCGCGGTAATATTTTAATTCTTCGATAGATTCATAAATATCAGCCAAAGCCTCATGTTTGCTGGCTTTTTTAAATCCTGAGTAAATTTCTGGTTTCCAACGTCGCGCCAATTCTTTAAATGTACTGACGTCGAGGTTACGATAATGAAAGTATTTTTCTAAATCTGGCATATAGCGGGCCATAAACCGACGATCCTGGCAGATTGAATTGCCACACATAGGCGATTTACCGGCGGGCACGTATTGCTTAAGAAATGTGATCATTTGTAGCGTAGCTTCATCTTCCGTTAAAGTAGATGACTTTACTTTCTCAATGAGGCCAGAACGACCATGCGCCCCTTTATTCCAAGCATCCATTCCATCCAATACCGCATCACTTTGGTGGATGACCAAAACAGGCGATTCCCCTAATACATTTAGATTCGCATCGGTGACCACGACCGCCAACTCCAAAATACGATCAGAGTCGGGTAATAATCCGCTCATTTCCATGTCTAGCCAAATTAAATTATTTTGATCTGTAGTCGTGCTTTCAGTAATGCTTTTACTTGCTTCCGCCATCATGATTTCCATTGAAAATTGAATTATTGTGCATTATTGATGAACCAACACCAATGAAATGCCTCACAATGAGCATATTAACTTAATTAAAAAATTACGATCTAGATAAATTATGCCCTCAATCCTCACCTACACCTTTGTTTCCCTACTTATCCTCACGAGCGTCATTCGAATTTGGTTAGGACGACGTCATATTGCTTATGTGCAGCATCATCGCAATGAAGTGCCAGTAGCATTTAATGCCAACATTGCATTGGAAGCCCATCAAAAAGCGGCAGATTATGCAGCGGTAAAAACTAAAGTAGCCATGTCTGAGTCGATTGCGCAAATACTGCTACTGCTTCTTCTTACCTTAGGCGGTGGATTACAGTTCATAGATGATATTTGGCGCCAAGCCTTGCCTACACAGGATATTCTGCGCGGTGCATTTGTTATCTGCAGCGTATTGTTGCTCAGCAGTTTAATTGACCTGCCTTATGACTACTATAAAACGTTTGTAGTGGATGCAAAATTTGGCTTTAACAAAATGACCATCTCGATGTTTTATAGTGACTTAATTAAGCACAGCTTGGTAGGGGTTGTTTTGGGAGCCCCTATCTTGTTCGCTGCTTTATGGCTAATGCAAAGTGCCGGCGAATTATGGTGGCTTTATTTATGGTTTGTTTGGGCCTTGTTTAACTTGTTGATGCTGGCGGTTTACCCTACTTTTATCGCACCTTTATTTAACAAATTTTCTCCGTTAAAAGATGAAGCTCTAAAACTACGCATTGAAAACCTACTGACTAAATGTGGATTTAAGTCGCAAGGATTATTCGTCATGGACGGCTCTTCTCGTAGCAGTCATGGTAATGCTTACTTTACTGGGTTTGGAGCTTCCAAACGTGTAGTGTTTTTTGACACACTCCTTGAACGCTTAAATGCCGATGAAATTGAAGCTGTATTGGCGCATGAATTAGGCCACTTCAAACATCAGCACGTCACTAAACGAATTGCAATGATGTTTGTGGTGAGCTTTTTAGGCTTAGCCTTACTGGGCTGGCTCATCAATCAGCCCGGGTTCTACTATGGACTTGGCGTGACACACATCAGTACTTATATGGCCTTAATGCTATTTTTACTGGTATCGCCTGTGTTCTTGTTTTTACTACGCCCACTAATGGCCAGCTATTCCCGTAAAAACGAGTTCGAAGCTGACAGTTACGCCGCTGAACATGCAAGTGCTAATGACCTAGTGAAGGCATTAGTGAAACTTTATCGCGATAATGCGTCTACGCTCACGCCAGACCCATTACACTCTGCTTTCTATGATTCTCACCCACCTGCAAGCATTAGAATTTCAAAATTAGCGGCGTATACTAAGTAAACGTTTCTATTAAAGGGCTCGGATGATGAAAACGCTATTATTGGCTTGTCTGCTACTGATCAGTGCCCAAGTATTGGCGGAACCATTCAAATCTGCTGATTTAGTCGCAGGCAAGGCTCTGCTAGAGAAAAACTGCATCAGTTGTCATGCCTCTAGCTTTGGCGCTGATGGAGCGGCCATTTATACACGTGAATATCGCAAGGTGCACACCGCAAAAGGTTTAGCCGCACAAGTGCGAAACTGTAATACTATGCTCGGACTTAAGTGGTTTGAAGATGAAGAGCTCAATGTGACCGGCTACCTAAATAAAACCTACTATAAATTTACTGAGTAATTGCTTATTTTGCGAACCGAACAAGCTGCAGCAGCACATCAAGAAAAACTTCTCACTGGCACCATCGTTGCCGCTTATGGCAAACGCTTTCAGGTTGAATTGGCTGATGACCAAAAACGCATCAGTTGCGTCACCCGTGGTAAGAAAACTGATCTAGCCTGTGGCGACAATGTGACACTCAAGCTTACCGATAAGCACGAAGGAGTCATTGAATCTACCTTACCGCGCAAAACCCTGCTCTATCGTAGCAATGCATTCAAAAGCAAGATGTTAGCGGCAAATGTCACACAAATCATCATTGTATTAGCGACCCAACCTAGCTTTTATGAAGCCCTACTTAACCGTTGCTTAATTGCGGCAGAAGCTGCCGGAATTAAAGCATTAATTGTGCTTAACAAATGTGACTTGGCAGACAATGACGATGCAAAGCAAAAGCTAGCCTTATATACTGGACTAGGCTATCAAGTACTTGCACTATCGGCTACTGAAGATATTTCTGCATTACGCCCATATTTGCAAGGTGATGCCAGTATCTTGGTGGGCCAATCCGGCATGGGTAAATCCACAATTATCAATGCCCTATTACCGGATGCTGATGTTCGTACACGCGAGGTCAGCCTAGTGCTTGATAGCGGTAAGCACACCACCACTGCAGCGCACTTATATCATTTAGATGCACATAGCCAATTGATTGATTCCCCCGGACTACAGGAATTCGGCCTACATCATCTCAGTACGGATGAGCTAGAGCATGCTTTTATTGAATTTAGGCCGTACTTAGGTAAATGCAGGTTTAATAATTGCAAACATTTACAAGAACCAGACTGCGCCATTAAAGAAGCTGTGGCTTCAAATAAAGTCACACCAGAGCGCCTAGCTATTTATCAAATGTTACGAACTGAAATCGGCGCGTAACGCCATCAACATTCGCTGACAAGCCATCTCCAAAAAGCAGGACGAGTGCGCGTATAATAGCCTCAGATACTTTAGGACTCACCCGCATGCAAATTACTACCCGCCTTGAATTTGATGCTGGCCATCGAATTCCCAGCCACAAAAGTCAATGTAGAAACTTACATGGTCATCGTTACGCGATGGAAATCACCTTATCTGGCGACATTATCAAGCAAGAAGATGCTTCAGAGAACGGCATGGTAATGGACTTTTCAGACGTGAAAGCCATTGCTAAAAGTGCAGTGGTTGACCTATGGGATCACGCATTCTTGGTGTACAAGCATGACACTGAAGTGCTCGACTTTCTGAATAGCATGGCCAATCACAAAACGATTGTATTCCCTACTGTTCCGACTGCTGAAAATATGGCGTTTGAAGCGTTTAGGATACTTAAAAGCAAATATCACGACACTTACGGCAATCACTTAAAGCTAGAAAAAGTACGTTTGTATGAAACACCTAACAATTGGGCTGACGCACTCGCCTAAGCATTTAACTTAATCGCAAGGCTTTCATCTCTTCAATCAACGCCGCACGCCAGTTTGGTAGTTGTAACGCAAAATCTGTAGCCAATTTAGTACAATCTAAAATGGAATTAGCTGGTCTAACGGCCAAGGTTGGAAACTCTTGTGTCGTAATCGCTTTAATATTAGACGGTAGCGTTTTAAGTACCGGCCAACCACGCTCAATTTGTACGCGTTTATATTCATCCACTATTGCCAATGCAAACCCATACCAGCTTGTAAAGCCACTATTCACTAAATGGTAGACACCATGAGTGTTTTCTTGCCATTGTGGCAATATTGCCATGACTGCCTGCGCTATGCTCTGACTGCTGGTGGGTGCACCCATTTGGTCAGCTACTATCCGAAGTTCTTCACGCTCAGAGGCTAAGCGCAAGATTGTTTTCAAAAAATTATTGCCGTAAGCCCCATATACCCAAGAAGTGCGAAGTATTAGATGCGGTAAACCTACTGCACTAACCGCCATTTCACCCGCAAGCTTAGACTGACCATAAACGCTGATCGGATGCGTCGCATCAGTTTCAATATAAGGATCAACCTTATTACCACTGTAGACATAGTCAGTGGAAAAATGGATTAGGCTCGCGCCAATGTTTGCCGCTTCTTCTGCCAGCACTCTAGGGGCTGCTGCATTGATGGCATAGGCTAACTCAGGCTCGCTTTCAGCTTTATCAACTGCCGTATAAGCGGCTGGGTTGATAATTAAATCAGGTTTGTGTGCATGCACCACGCGTCGAATTGCCTCTGCGTCAGTTAGATTAAGCTGACTGCGATCTAAACTAATGACGTTCAAAGTCGTATCAGTAGCCAAGGCATGCTTTAGGGCATGCCCCACTTGGCCATTAACGCCGGTAATAAGAATTTTTCTAAACATAGACAAATAATCTAAAGCTTAGCCTTGCGCTTCAAATACATCGGCCTGTGAAAAATCTACACCCAACTTATCTTTAGCAGACAAACTAGGCAGTTCTGTAATAGGCCAATCAATCGCCAAGGCAGGATCATCCCAACGCAAGCAACGCTCATATTGCGGGGCATAGTACTCTGTAGTTTTATACAAAAACTCAGTATCAGGCTCTAGTGTTAAAAAGCCATGTGCAAAGCCTGCAGGGATCCACATTTGACGTTTATTCTCAGCTGACAATATCGCCCCTACCCACTGACCAAAACAACTAGACTCGCGACGAAGGTCCACAGCCACATCAAAAACTGATCCGTGACTCACCCGCACTAATTTTCCTTGCGCTTGTTCAATTTGGTAATGCAAACCGCGCAACACATGCGCAGCGGATTTTGAGTGGTTATCCTGCACAAATTGCGCTTTAACCCCGATTAATTGTTCAAATTTTGTTTGGTTATAGCTCTCAAAGAAGAAGCCTCGATCATCACCAAAAACTTTAGGTTCGAGTATCAATAAATCAGGTATTTTTGTGGTAACGACCTGCATTAAAATACCTGCTCGCTCAACACAAGCTTCAAATACTGGCCGTAGTTATTTTTAATATACTTATTGGCCAAAATATCTAATGCCGCAGCGTCAATAAAGCGCATCCGATAAGCAATTTCTTCTGGACAAGCGATCTTTAAGCCTTGGCGCTTCTCAATGGTTTGAATAAATAATGAGGCCTCTAATAGGGAC
>CAIOPD010000144.1 GCA_903860085.1 uncultured Pseudomonadota bacterium | reverse complement strand
GTCATTTTTTATCCTACCTTTAAATTGCTAAGCGCACTATCAGCCATTGGAATTTACTTATGCAACTGACGTGACGATGTTGAAGGTTTTAAGCGCTAACCTGAAAAGCAGGGACGGCACACACTAAAAAGCAAGGGACGCATTTTGCATAAACGGTAGCTATACTATTTTTATTAAATGTTGGCGACTGATGAAGAGTGAACGGGGTCTGCCAATAGGTTTTAATGAACATCGTATGTGCTTCTCAATGTTGCTGCAAGCATGTTGACCCGTAATAAAACTGGTAAGTAATTGGTATTAGACTTAACTAATTAGATTTGCTCACTTTAGCTAGTGACAATTAACAAATAGCATTGGCCAGCTACTTGTCTATGGTCACTAAATAGCTACGTAGATTATTCGCTTTACTTTCTAGGCCGAGTTTTTTTCGTATATTTTTGCGGTGTATGCTGATGGTTTCGGGCGACAGAGATAAGGTTGCAGCTATGGCCTTGGTTGATGCGCCCTCCCTCACCATGGATGCCACCAGAACTTCTTTTGGCGTCAAATTTTTATAGGCCGAACTTAGGCTAGTTGCGTAACCATACGATGAAATCAAACGCTGCAAGTTGGCTTCTAGTGTACTGAGTAAGCGTATATGTTTGGGGTCACGGCTACTGTTTTTTAGTCTTTGTAAAAACGGCATAACCTCTTGTTTTAGTTCAAGTATAAGTAAATTTTTTGCGTCTAAGCTTTCCGTTTCACGCATTTTAAGGATTACTTTTAGTGCAGTGTTGGCCTCAGAGGATTCGGCTTTGCTTTGATCAAGTTCAAGCGCTACTTTTTCAACTTGCTTGAGTAAGCGCTTGCGTGATTCTTTTAGGGACTGATAAGTATTTTGTAGCTCTTCATTTTGTATTGCTAGCGCCAATTGATTTAATTGTAATTCATGCAACATAACTTCTAAGGAAGCGTTAGCCAACAACGGGATGATTGACGTTGCAGCCAGTTCTTCCTCTGCCCCTAAACTACGGCGACCGAATGGCGGTTTACGCCTATCGGTTTGTTGATTACGACGATCTGGTAAAGCCACAGTCCTATTTGCAGAAGCGCCAGCGACGGGCATGGGAAACTTAGTTGCTTGAACTCTGTCAGTCATCTTACTAGCCGTTAATGGTTTAGATGTTTTCTTGTTAGCCACAAGTGAATCTCGTTAAAGATACAATACTGTTTGAATTGAGAAATATTATAGAACAGTGGGTATGTCATGGGGCTACAGTAAGTGGTTGCACTTAGTGTATTGCCAAAACAGCGCTGTTATCTTCAAGATATTGTCCATTTTCCATGAAGCTAATAAGACGCAATCGTTCAACAAAGGCAGCAACTTCTTTGCTAGCGTCGACCATTAAGCCAAAACGATTGGGGTATAATGAAACACATATGCGGCGGGTGTAGTTCAATGGCAGAACGCTAGCTTCCCAAGCTCGATGTGCGGGTTCGATTCCCGTCACCCGCTCCAGTTGATGCAATAATAATTAACGGTAGAAAAATGGATAATCAATCACCTCCTTCAGTCATGACTTTTGCGGGCACTGACCCAAGTGGCGGGGCAGGTTTGCAGGCAGACATTCTTACCTTTGCAAGCATAGGCTGTCATCCACTGTCTGTAGTGACCGCGATTACTGTGCAAGATACGCGTGGTGTGGATAGCGTTTTAGCGATGGATTCAGATTGGGTGAACGATCAAGCGCGCGCCATTTTGGAAGATGTGCAAGTCTCAGCATTTAAACTGGGACTGCTTGGATCAGTAGAAAATATTGCAGTCATCGCAGAAATTATGGCGGATTATCCGGACGTGCCTTTACTGATTGATCCCATTTTAATGTCGGGACGTGGTGACGACCTAAGTAATGATGACATGATGGACGCAATGGTGGAGCTTTTGTTTCCGCAAGCTACTTTGATTACCCCAAACAGCTTAGAGGCGCGACGCTTCGCTTTTCCTGATGATAACGATGAAGTGGCGCTGACCTCGCTAGATGAATGTGCCGCGCGATTGCTGTCAATGGGGAGTGAGTATGTGCTAATTACCGGCACCCACGAGCGCACAACGGACGTGACGAATACCCTTTATGGGGATGATAAATTAATTAAGGCTTATAAATGGGAGCGCTTAATCGGTAGCTATCATGGCTCGGGTTGTACGCTCACCAGTGCAATTGCTGCATGTATGGCTCATGGTCTCACGATTGAAGAGGCCATTTTAGAAGCGCAGGAATATACTTGGCAAACCCTGAAAAATGGTTTTAGGCCAGGCATGGGTCAATTTATTCCTGATCGTATGTTTTGGGCGCGCGATGAAGAAGACTCAGTAGTGATAGGTGGCGATACTGCCGCTAAAACGCACTAGCTGAAATGCACTTATGATTAGAGGTGTGTATGCCGTCACCCCGGATATTGTAGATACCCAATTGTTGTGCAAGCTAGTGAGCGCTGCAATTGTGGGTGGCGCAAGCCTCGTACAGTATCGGAACAAGCTGGCAAACCATGCATTGCAGGTACAGCAAGCGCGAGCATTGCTTCCTATCTGCCGGCAACATAAGGTGCCGCTGATTATTAATGATTCGATTAAACTCTGTTTGACCCTAGATGCAGATGGCGTGCATTTGGGCGCAGATGATGGCAATCTAGCTATAGCGCGTGCGCGATTAGGCGTTAATAAAATTTTAGGTGCATCTTGCTATAACAGTTTTGAGCTGGCGCAAAGTGCGCAGCAAGCGGGCGCAGATTATGTAGCATTTGGCGCTTGCTTCGCTTCTAGTACCAAACCGCATGCACCAATAGCTAGTCTAGATTTATTTAAACAAGCAAAAATGCTCGATATCCCTAGCGTAGCGATTGGTGGCATTACACTAAAAAATGCGCCTTTGGTTATTGAAGCTGGCGCCAATGCACTGGCTGTAATTAGCGCAATTTTCAGTGTAGATAACGTAGAATCAACCACCCAACAATTTTCACAACTGTATATATCATGACCTCACTTAATCAAAGCCTGTTCGAAAAATCTCAACAACTTATTCCTGGTGGTGTTAATTCGCCGGTACGCGCGTTTCGTAGCGTAGGCGGTACGCCGATATTTTTTAAAAAAGGACTGGGTTCTAAGCTTTGGGATGTGGATGGCAAGCAATATATTGACTACATCAATTCTTGGGGGCCGATGATCTTAGGGCACGCGCATCCACAAGTGATTAAAGCAGTGCAAGACGTGGCAGAAAACAGCTTGTCATTTGGCGCCCCTACAGGCCTAGAGCTAGAAATGGCGCAGCTAATTAATAAACTAGTACCAAGTATGGAGCAAGTGCGCTTGGTGAGTAGTGGTACCGAGGCGACCATGAGCGCTATTCGTGTGGCGCGAGGATTTACTGGACGTAGCAAAATTCTGAAATTTGAAGGTTGTTATCACGGTCATGCGGACGCACTATTGGTTAAAGCGGGTTCGGGTTTGCTTACCTTTGGTGAGCCAAGCTCAGCTGGCGTGCCGCCAGAGGTGGCAGCACATACATTAACCCTAGAATATAATAATACACAGGCCTTACGCGATCTATTTGCGCAAGTCGGTGACGAGCTTGCATGCGTGATTATTGAGCCAGTAGTGGGAAATATGAATTTAATCGTGCCGCATATGGAGTTCTTGCATGCCTTGCGTGAGTTATGTTCTAAACATGGCGCAGTGTTGATTTTTGACGAAGTCATGACTGGCTTTCGTGTACATCTTGGTGGTGCCCAAGCACTGTACAACATCAAGCCGGATATGACGACTTTGGGTAAAGTCATCGGTGGTGGCTTGCCTGTGGGTGCTTTTGGTGGACGTAAAGATATTATGAGCTGTTTAGCGCCGCTAGGTGCGGTGTATCAGGCAGGTACTTTATCCGGCAACCCAGTTGCGGTGACTGCTGGTTTACAAACCTTGGCGTTAATTCAGGCGCCAGACTTTCATTTGAATCTAGCGGCGCAAACCAAAAAATTGGTTGATGGTTTGATTGCCGTGGCGAAAGAAGTGGGCGTAGTATTTAATGCGCAAAATGTGGGCGGCATGTTTGGACTTTATTTCTGCGAGCACTGCCCAACCAGCTTTAATGAAATTATGCAGTCGAATAAAGAGCACTTTAATAAGTTCTTTCATAGCATGCTCGATAGTGGCATTTACCTTGGCCCGTCAGCGTTTGAAGCGGGCTTTGTTTCTGCTGCTCATAGTGATGAAGACATTGCCTACACCATCGCAGCGGCTAAAAAAGCCTTTCAACTAGTAGCTCTAGCTTAGGTTCTGAATCTCAAGGTGCTCCGCTAGCATATGCTTAGTTGATGGTTGGCGAGTGCGCTGCTTAAAATAAACTTAATCTTTAGGCTCTATCTTATTGAACACATAGGCATTTGACGGTAAAATCGCCGGTTCCGCTAAATGTTTTGTGATCAGATAATATGGCATCAGAGTTAAGTAACCTAATTGCGCAGACCAATAT
>CAIOPD010000143.1 GCA_903860085.1 uncultured Pseudomonadota bacterium | reverse complement strand
CGCAATCTCACAATGAATCTCTATGCCATTTTTCTGCACCTGAATTTCAATGCTATACAACTCACTCTTATCCAACACAATGCCTTCAGATAAAGAAAATCCTAAAGCAAAATCTTCTAAATCTTGCGGCGTCGCCAGCATAACCGCATGCGAAATCCCATTGTAAATTAAGGCAATTGGGGTTTCTTCTGCCAACTGATCTTGTTCGTTGCACTCGCTCCCATCGCGCGACCTAGTCACCTCAAAGTGCGCTAAGGGTTCAGTTGCTGTGATTACTTCCTCCGTATCAGCAACACCAAGGCTGTCATCTAACGAGCATTGCATGCCTGATTACTCTATACGGGCCGCATCTTGATCTTTGCCGGCAAAAGCTAACTGCGCTTCACTGAATGTTTTGTAATGTTGCTGCCAATCAGAAAGCTGATTGACGCGCGTCACCTGCACAGCAGTTACCTTAAACTCTGGGCAGTTAGTTGCCCAATCAGAGTTGTCTGTAGTAATCACATTGGCACCAGATTCCGGATGGTGGAAGGTCGTGTAAATAACGCCCGGCTGCACTCGATCTGTTATTTTGACACGTAAAACGGTTTCTCCTGCACGGCTGTTTATGCCTACCCAGTCTCCCTCTTTAACGCCGCGCTCTTCTGCATCGTGTGGATGGATTTCAACCAAGTCTTCGTGATGCCAACTCACATTTTTAGTACGACGAGTTTGCGCACCTACATTGTATTGCGAAAGTATGCGGCCAGTGGTTAGAATCAGAGGGTATTTAGCAGTCACTTTTTCTGTAGTCGGCACGTAGTCGGTCACAAAGAATTTACCCTTACCACGCACAAATTCATCTACGTGCATCGTCGGCGTTCCCTCTGGATGCTCATCATTACAAGGCCATTGGATACTACCAAGTTCATCAAGTTTTTTGAAGCTTACGCCACTAAAAGTCGGAGTCAACGCCGCAATCTCATCCATAATTTCTGAAGCATGGTTATATTTCATTTCATAACCCATGGCCGCGGAAAGCTTAGCGGTGATTTCCCAATCTTCAAAACCATTTTTCGGGGCCATCACGCGTCGCACAGGTGAAATCCTACGTTCAGCATTGGTAAAGGTACCGCTTTTTTCTAGGAAGGAAGCGCCTGGGAAAAATACGTGTGCGTACATTGCCGTTTCATTTAGGAATAGATCCTGCACGATGACGCATTCCATAGACTCTAGGGCATGGGTTACATGTTGTGTATCAGGATCAGACTGGGCAATATCTTCGCCCACGCAGTATAGGGCTTTAAAACTACCCTCAATTGCATAATCCAGCATATTGGGAATACGCAGACCTGGCTCTGCACTTAAAGGCCTGCCCCATGCAGATTCAAATAGCGCACGCGTAGCCTCATCAGAAACGTGACGATACCCTGGATACTCATGTGGCATAGAACCCATGTCACAAGAGCCCTGCACATTATTTTGCCCGCGTAATGGATTCACGCCCACACCTTCACGGCCAACATTTGCAGTCGCCATCGCTAGATTAGCAATACCCATGACCATAGTCGAACCTTGGCTGTGTTCGGTCACGCCTAAGCCATAATAAATCGCTGCATTGCCGCCGGTTGCATATAACCTTGCTGCAGCGCGCAAGCTTGCGGCATCTACGCCAATTACTTCAGCCAAAGCTTCAGGTGAATTATCAGCATGAGATACAAAGTCACGCCATGCTACAAAGGAATCCCACTCGCAACGCTCTTTTACAAAAGCCTCATCTACTAAACCTTCAGTCACAATCACATGCCCTAAAGCTGAGATCAGCGCCACGTTGGTACCAGGGCGTAGCTTTAAATGGTAATCAGCGCGAATGTGCGGTGAGTTATCCACTAAATCAATCTCACGCGGATCAGCAATGATTAATTTAGCACCAGCGCGTAAACGGCGTTTCATTTGTGACGCAAATACAGGATGTCCATCAGTTGGGTTCGCACCAATGACAAATATAACGTCGGCAGCCATGACTGAATCAAATGTTTGCGTACCGGCAGATTCGCCCAATGTTTGTTTTAAACCGTAACCCGTAGGGGAGTGACAGACCCGAGCACAGGTATCAACGTTATTGACGCCAATGGCTGCGCGCACTAATTTTTGCGTTACGTAAACCTCTTCATTGGTGCAACGTGATGAAGTTATGCCCCCAATGGCATCTTTACCATATTGGTTTTTAATTCGATTTAATTCACTTGCTGCATAATTAATAGCTTCATCCCAGCTCACGGTCTGCCAAGGGTCGCTTATATTCTTACGTATCATCGGTGTGGTAATACGATCTTGGTGCGTCGCATAACCCCATGCAAAACGACCTTTAACACAGGAGTGACCATGGTTAGCACCGCCGTTTTTATTCGGCGTCATCCGAACCACTTCTTCGCCTTTCATTTCAGCATTAAACGAACAACCTACACCACAATAGGCGCAAGTAGTTGTTACGCTGTGCTCGGGGGTTCCCGCTTCAATCACGGTTTTTTCCATTAACGTTGCAGTCGGGCAAGCTTGCACACAAGCGCCACAAGAAACACATTCCGATTCCATGAAATTATTAATGCCCGCAGCCACCTTAGACTCAAAGCCACGGCCAGAAATAGTTAGTGCGTAAGTGCCCTGCGTTTCTTCACATGCACGGACGCAACGTGAGCACACGATACATTTACTAGGATCAAAAGTGAAATACGGGTTAGATTCATCTTTAACTGCTTTAAGGTGATTTTCACCTTTATCGTCATAACGCACTTCTCGAAGACCCACTGCCCCTGCCATATCTTGCAACTCACAATCGCCATTAGCGGCGCAAGTCAAACAATCCAAAGGATGGTCTGAAATGTAGAGTTCCATGGTACCTCTGCGAATATCCGCAAGCTTGGGCGTTTGTGTATGCACTTTGAGGCCTGAGGCTACTGGTGTGGTGCATGAGGCTGGATAACCTCGCCTACCTTCAATTTCCACGACGCAAAGACGACATGATCCAAATGGCTCTAAGCTATCTGTGGCGCATAGCTTAGGCACATTAATGCCAGCTAATATTGACGCACGCATAATCGAGGTGCCTTCAGGCACCGTCACTTCTCTATCGTCAATGATCAACGTCACCAGCACATCTGATGTACGCGCTGGAGTGCCATAATCCAACTGATCATCAAAGCTAGTGCGGCTATGCTCTTGCGTTGGCTTGCTATATTTAATATCGTCCATATTCAGTATCTCCAACCGCGAGCCCAAGTGAAGCTTAGGCGGCGGCGCTCGCTTTCTTAGTCTCAAAATCTTCAGGGAAATGGTTCATTGCGCTTAATACTGGGTATGGCGTCATGCCACCCAATGCACATAGGGATCCATTAAGCATGGTGTCGCTTAGGTCGCGCACCAATTTAATATTTTTTACTGTATCTTTACCCGCGATAATTTGATCCATCACCTCTGCACCACGAGTAGAACCTATTCGACATGGCGTGCACTTACCGCAGGACTCAATCGCGCAAAACTCAAAAGCATAACGCGCCATTACTGCCATATCCACAGAGTCATCAAAGGCAACAATACCCCCGTGACCGAGCACCGCCCACAACTGACTAAAAGCCTCGTAATCCAAAGGCGTGTCAAATTGACTTTCCGGCAAAAATGCGCCTAGTGGGCCACCGACTTGGACCGCACGAATAGGTCTGCCTGTTGCTGACCCACCGCCAAAATCGTAAAGCAACTCACGCAAGGTCGCGCCAAACGCTAATTCTACTAGCCCACCTTGTTTGATATTCCCAGCTAGCTGAATCGGCAAAGTACCGCGTGAGCGACCCATGCCAAAGTCCGCATAGTATTGGGCACCTTTATGCAGAATAATGGGCACTGTTGCTAATGAAATCACATTATTGACTACGGTAGGCTTACCAAATAAACCCTCAATCGCTGGCAGTGGTGGTTTAAAACGCACTTGACCGCGCTTACCCTCCAAGCTTTCTAATAATGAAGTTTCTTCACCACAAACATAGGCGCCGGCAGCACGTCTTACCTCTAAATAAAATGCTCTACCGCTTCCTAAAATATCAGCACCTAAGTAACCTGCCTGATTGGCTGCCTCTATCGCCGCATTCAGCGTCACTAAAGCGTGTGGATATTCAGAACGTAAATAGATGTAACCTTGTGTAGCACCTACTGCAATGGCAGCGATGGTCATGCCTTCGATTAAAACAAAAGGATCGCCTTCCATAATCATGCGATCTGAATATGTACCTGAGTCCCCCTCATCGGCATTACATACGATGTATTTTTGCTCAGACTGACAACCAAGCACTGTGTTCCATTTAATGCCAGTAGGGAAAGCTGCACCACCACGGCCACGTAAACCGGAGTCAGTGACAATTTTTACTATCTCGCTAGCCGACAATCTCAATGCATTTTTAAGTCCTTGATAACCTTCATGAGCAATGTAATCAGCCAGTGAAATCGGGTCAGTAATCCCAACTCTAGCAAAAGTTAAGCGCTGTTGTTTTTTAAGCCAAGGCAACTCTTCTGTTAGACCTAGATTCAGTGCATGGGCTTTACCATGCACGAAATCTGCATCAAATAATGAAGGCACATCTCCTACTTTAACTGGACCGTAGGCTACGCGTCCAGACGCTGTGGATACTTCTACCATGGTTTCCAGCCAATATAGGCCACGGGAACCATTACGAATAATGTGTACGTCTAAACCACGTTTTTTCGCCTCATTTCCGATAGCTAAGGCCACTTTTTCTGCACCCATTGACAGCGCGCTTGAATCTCTAGGAATGTATATTTCAATCGTCATACTAAGCCGTGGCCTCCGCAACTAGTGCATCTAAATCAGCGGCCGAGACACGTCCATAGATTTCATCATCCATCATCACCGCGGGTGAAAGCGCGCAATTACCTAAGCAATACACTGGCTCCAAAGTGATGGCATCGTCTTTTGTGGTTTGGTGATAATCAATATTCAAACATTGCTTCGCATGTGCTTCCAATGCTACAGAGCCCATCGCTTGGCATGATTCTGCACGGCAAATTTGCAGCGTATGTCGGCCTGGCTTATGGGTGCGGAAGTGATGATAAAAAGTCACTACCCCATGCACTTCAGCAACTGATAAATTTAACCCTTTAGCAATGGGCTTATAGGAAGCCTCTGGCACATAGCCCACTTCATCTTGAATTGCATGCAGCAGGGGCAACAATGCCCCTGGCAAGTGTTGATGCTTAGCGATCAAGGCATCTATTTTTATTGGCAAATCTTGCAAGTTAACTCTCCAAAACGACTATTACTGCCGATAATATTTTGACTAAAAATCTAGCTGTATACAAAATGGTATATTACACTGATTGAATATAACTTTGTGTACGACAATTCATGATTTTGAAAGTGCCCCCCAGCGCAAAAAATAAGATGTCAACCGCCCCCAAACTGCTCATTGATCAGCATGGTCGACGGGTGGATTATATTCGCCTGTCAATTACCGATCGCTGTGATTTTCGTTGCGTATATTGCATGGCTGAGTCTATGACATTTTTACCTCGCGCAGAAGTACTAAGCTTAGAGGAATGTGCTCGTCTAGTAACGGTATTTGTGGCATTGGGCGTAAGCAAAGTACGTATTACTGGTGGAGAACCTTTGGTGCGTAAAAATGCATTATGGCTATTTTCAGCCATTGGACAACTGGAGGGGCTACAAGAGTTAGTGCTTACTACCAATGGAAGTCAGTTGGAATTTCAAGCTCAGGATTTAAAAAATGCCGGGGTTAAACGTATCAACATTAGCATTGATAGCCTAGATGCAGATCGCTTTAAAGCTATTACCCGCACCGGCGAACTCGCTAAAGTATTGCGTGGCATACAAGCCGCAAAAATTGCTGGCTTTGAAAGCATTAAAATGAATACAGTGCTGATGCGAGGCATTAATGAGGATGAAGCACTCAACCTACTTGAATTTGCTATTCAACAGGAAATTGACATCTCCTTTATTGAAGAGATGCCGCTTGGTGATGTGGATCACGTGCGTGGTTCCACTTTTGTCAGCAATGATGACACCTTAAAGCAATTGCAATCACAATATGCGCTGCTTGCCAGTACTGAAACTACTGGCGGGCCAGCCCGTTACTGGCGCGTACCCAACACCTCGACAAAAGTTGGGTTTATTTCGCCGCATAGTCATAATTTTTGTGAAGCTTGTAACCGAGTACGTATTACTTGTAAAGGTGAGTTGTACTTATGTTTGGGTCAAGAAAGTAAGATAGATTTAATGCCTCTATTGCGCAACCATCCACATGACGACCAACCTTTGATTGACGCAATTTTAGCCAGCATGCAGATTAAACCCAAAGGCCATGATTTTGATTTGAGTCGCGCACAACCATCAATCATTCGCTTTATGTCACATACTGGCGGATAAATGACAGCCATTACTGGTGTTATTTTAGCGGGTGGGCAAGGTCGACGCATGGCTGGTGACGTTTCACAGCAAGCCGTTGAAAAGGGTTTAGTCCACTTTTTAGGTCAGCCTATGGTCGCCCATGTCGCGCATCGCTTAGCGCCTCAAGTCAGCCAAGTATTCATCAATGCCAATCATCATGTTTCATCTTACGCAGCCCTAGGCTACCCAGTGATTACAGACAATATTCCTGGTTACGCAGGCCCTCTGGCCGGCTTGCATGCAGGGATGCAGGTAGCCCAAAACCCCTATGTATTAACGGCTCCATGTGACTCACCTTTACTGGCACTTGATTTAGCAGAAAAATTATTGTCAGCACTGCTTGCCAACGCCGCCGACATTGCGATAGCTAAAACCGGTACTCAAGTGCATCCAGTATTTTGTCTGTGCAAAAAAAATTTGTTACCTCATCTAGAAAGTTATTTGCAAACAGGCGGCCGTAAGTTTGATGCCTGGTATGCAAGCCTAAAATGCGCTGAGGTAACTTTTGACGACAATCTCAATGCTTTTGCCAACATCAACACACAGGCAGATTTAATTGCACTTGAATCCCTACATGACCAACACCAATAAACCTATTTTAGGATTTTGTGCTGCAGTGAGCGGCATCGGAAAAACCACTCTGCTTACCCAACTGATTCCATTACTAGTCGCCCAAGGACTAAGAATCTCGGTGATAAAGCATGCGCATCACAGCTTTGATATTGATCATGAAGGTAAAGATAGCTTTGTATTAAGAGAGGCGGGAGCCGTACAAATGCTCCTCGGATCTCGCAAGCGATGGGCCCTAATCACCGAGCTTGATCGTATTGCTGAACGAGATACCAGCCTAGACATTGGTCTTAATGAATTACTGGAACAACTAGACCAAAGTTTAATTGATTTAATTCTAGTGGAAGGCTTCAGGCATGAGCCTATACCTAAAATTGAAATCTACCGTGCTAGCGTCAATAAGCTATTGATTGCTGACAGTGACCCCAGCATCATCGCCATCGCTTCCGACGGCGAAGTCTGCACATCTCTGCCGACACTAGACCTGAATAATGCGCCTATATTGGTTGAATTTATCTTAAACTGGCTACCTCGCAATCAATCCACTTAAAAAACGATGACAACCAATTCCATTAGTAAGCTTATTAGTGGCACGCATGGCATGGATGATTACGACCCTAACTCCATGTCAGTGGCAAAGGCAAGACTGTATATACGCGACTATTTAAATCCTATAACTGAGAGCGAGCTTATAGATTTACTTAGTTCACTGGGCCGCATATTGGCAACGGATATATTATCACCAGCCAATGTGCCCAACTACGACAACTCTGCCATGGATGGCTACGCTTTTAATGCAGATGATATTAAACTCAATGCATCTACGGAATTAACGATCATTGCTACCGTCTTTGCTGGCAAAGCTTTTGATGGCACACTTGCAGCCGGAGAATGCGTGCGTATTATGACTGGTGGCGCCATGCCCAAGGGGGCTGATACCGTCATCATGCAAGAGCGCGTCCAATGTGAAGCCAATATTATTCGCTTTACTGAAGCACCTAAACGCACGATGAACGTGCGCTATGCCGGAGAAGACTTAAAGTTGGGACAAGTCGTACTCACAAGTGGGCATTTGATGCGTGCCGCAGATTTAGGACTGTTTGCCTCATTAGGCATAGCAAAAATTCCGGTCTATCGCAAATTGAAAGTGGCATTTTTCTCAACTGGCGATGAGCTGGCAAGCGTGGGACAGTCACTGGAAACCGGACAGGTTTACGATAGTAATCGTTATACCTTGCATGGCATGTTGACACGTATGGGCGTTGAAGTGATTGATATGGGGGCAATTCCAGATAATCCAGATTTACTGCAAAGTACTTTGCTGACTGCCTCTCAGATAGCAGATGTGGTGATTTCTAGTGGTGGCGTTTCTGTCGGTGAAGCCGATTATATGAAACTTTTATTAACTAAACATGGGCAAGTAGTGTTTTGGAAAATAGCGATGAAGCCAGGCAGACCTTTGGCCTACGGCAAAGTTGGTAATGCTCATTACTTCGGCTTGCCCGGCAACCCAGTAGCCGTCATGGTCACATTTTATCAATTCGTGCGGGAAGCGATGTTGGTGCTAATGGGACAACCCCAACCAACGCCATTGCCCGTGTTTAATGTCGAGTGTACTGAAAATATCAAAAAAATGACCGGTCGCACAGAATTTCAACGTGGTGTGTTATTTGCTGATAAAGATGAAATTTGGAAGGTTAAGCCCACCGGCGCTCAAGGTTCGGCAATTCTCAGCTCAATGTCACTCGCCAACTGTTTTATTGTCCTAGATGAAGCTACAGGCAACTTAAGTGCTGGGGCCCTAGTGCAGGTGCAAGTATTAGATGGCCTTGTTTAGTATTAGCTTCATATAGCCAATACTAATTGCCGCATAACATCTGAGCCACCTTGTTGTATAATTTTGCTCTAATTCACCCGTAGAAAATTTTTATCATTTAGGTTATTGCTCTTTGAATCTCGCAGTGAAACACTCTCCCGCTAATGAAAGCAAGTTAATTTGGGCCATTATTTGCTCAATGCTTTTGCACGCTTTTTTAGTGGTAGTGATTCCCAATCTAAACTTTGAGAAAGTTAAATTACGTCAGGTATTAAATATTGAGCTGGTCAAAGCTCCAGAACCCCCAGCAATCATCCCACCGGCGCCTAAACATCCAGAGATTAAATCACAGCCAGCCATCAAAACCTTAACCAAGCCTACTCGAAGCACAGAAGTACCACCTCCCCCTCCATCAGTGCAAACTGAAGTGTTGGCAGTAGCGCCCAAGGTTGATGTATCCCCATCACCACCAGTTCCTGTTATGGTACCAGAGCCGCCAAAACTGATAGTGCCTAGCCAAGCCGAAATCAATGCTGCACTTAATGGCTATAACAATGCGCTATGGGGAAAGATTGGCAAGTATAAGCAATATCCGAAAATTGCGCAGATGCGTGGTTGGCAAGGTGAGGTTATTGTAGAGTTGCTTCTTGATGGTAATGGCAAACTCAAATCAAAAAAAATCCTCAGCAGTAGCGGTTACGAGGTGCTTGATAAACAAGCCCTGGAAATGATTGATAAGGCTGCTCCATTCCCATCGCCGCCAGAGGCGCTTCGTGCAAGCAGTTTCAGCATCACAGTGCCGATTCCATTCAGGTTGGAATAACTGCCTGACATCCGATAAATAAATATTGTCATATTCATGCGATATGCTATTGCCTTAATCAGGCTTTTTATCAACAATAACATAAGCACTTAATTTAGAAAGTTATGAACACTTCAATGCTCAATCAATCTGTTCCAGATTTTCTATTACCAGCAACCAGTGGTAAAAATTTTCAACTCTCAGATTACCTTGGTAAGAATTTAGTCATTTATTTTTACCCTAAAGACTCAACACCAGGTTGCACCACACAGG
>CAIOPD010000142.1 GCA_903860085.1 uncultured Pseudomonadota bacterium | reverse complement strand
GCAGTAATCTTGGTTTTGGTGAATATAATCACCTGTTTGGCTTCGGCAGCTTTTAATAGCTGAATCAGCAGTGCTTCTTTATCACTTTGCGCAACTTGATACACTTTTTGTGTCACGTTGTCGTTCGTGGCGTTACTGCGTGCAACTTCAATTAGCTGTGGTTTGGTTAAGAAATCATCGGCTAAGCGTTTAATCTCATTGGAGAAGGTCGCAGAGAACATTAAATTCTGACGCTGCTTTGGTAGCAACGCCAAAATTCTTTTCAAATCAGGCATAAAGCCCATGTCCAACATTCTATCGGCTTCATCTAGTACTAAGATTTGTACTTGATTAAGCTGTACTGTTTTTTGTTCAATATGATCCAACAAACGACCCGGAGTGGCTACCAAGATTTCAACGCCAGTTTTTAAATGTGGCGTTTGTGTTCTGATATCAACACCGCCATACACCACCAGTGAGCGTAGCGGCGTATGTTTTGCATAGGCTTTTACACTTTCTTCTACCTGTATTGCCAGTTCGCGTGTTGGCGTTAAAATCAACGCGCGTACTGGGTGTTTTGCAGGTGAAGCACCGTTGTTTGCATGCGGCAGTAATTTTTGTAGCAATGGCAACGCAAAAGCCGCAGTTTTACCTGTGCCAGTTTGCGCGCCTGCCATTAAATCAGCCCCAACCAGCGCAACCGGAATGGCTTGCGCTTGAATTGGCGTGGGAGTGGTATAACCAGAATCAGTCAACGCCTTAAGAAGTTCTGGCGCTAATCCTAGGTCTTTAAAACCTAGGGGACTGCTACTGTCTAAATTTACTGTTTCTGTCATTGGCTGGGTACTGTTCAATTATTTAATTATGCAAAGCTACGTGGACGACGTGGAGCGCCACTGCCAGCATTGCTATTACCGAAGCTACGTGAATCACTGCGCGCTGGACGATTGCCTTCAGGTCTTGCGCTATCACGACGCGCAGGCGCTGCAGAACGATTGTCACCACGTGGTGCTTCAGTGCGGCTTTCATAACGTGCACCTAACACACGGTTGCCATCACCACGATTTGCATCTGGGCGGCTACCACGGTTGTCACCACGACTGTCGCCGCGGCTATCACTACGCGGTGCGCTAGCGCCATCACGTGGATAAGGTTTTTTGCCAAAAGCAACACTGTCGCCAAAGCTACGGTTCGGTGCTGGTGCACCTGAACGATCACCGCTTGGACGATCGCTACGGCCACGGTCTGCACCACGGTCATTACGGTCACCAAAGCTACGTGGACGATCTCCAGAAGGTCTTTCTGAGCGGTTAGCATCAGATCTACCAGCGTAACCGCCTGCATTGCCGTTTGACTCACGTGGCGCTGAATCGCGATTACCACGACTGTCAGCACTGTCACGACTAAAGCTAGGACGCTCAGTACGTGGACCACGGTCATTGAAACCACCACGGTCATCACGTGGCTTAAAGCCACCGCGACCACCTGGTTTGTGCGCATCACGGCGAATATCACCACGATCACCACGGCCATTACCTGGACCATCCATTTTCATGGCACGTTTAGGCTCAAAGCCTTCAACGGTTGTTGGGTCCATGCGATTGCCAGTGAACTGTTCAATTTTACGTAAAATATGACGATCCATATTTGATGCAAAAGAAATTGCAGTACCAGTGTTACCAGCACGACCAGTACGGCCGATACGGTGGACATAATCTTCAGCAAATTTAGGTAGATCGTAGTTGATAACATGGCTAATACCTTGCACATCAATACCACGGGCAGCAACGTCAGTCGCTACTAGTACTTTAACTTCGCCTTGGCGTAATTTAGTCAATGTACGGTTACGCGCACCTTGTGTCATATCGCCATGTAAAGCTGCAGTTTTGTGACCAGCAGCATATAAATCTTCAGCTAATACATCCGCGTGACGCTTAGTGCTAGTAAAGATAATGACTTGGTTTACTTCAGGGGCAATCAATAGATGCTCAAGTAGTTTGTTTTTATGTGTCATGTCATCTACATAGTGCAAGCGTTGCTCAATGTTTGCATGTTTTTCTTTTTGTCCCGCAACTTGAATTGTTTTTGGGTTTTTAAGAATTTGTTTTGCGATGCGTGCAATGTCACCATCTAAAGTAGCTGAGAATAATAAAGTTTGGCGTTCAGCAGTCAATTGGCTACAGATACGCTCAACATCAGGCAAGAAGCCCATGTCTAACATACGATCAGCTTCATCTAAGATCAGCATTTGCAAGCGTGATAAGTCGATACGACCACGTTCCATATGATCCAATAAGCGGCCTGGTGTAGCCACTAAGATATCAAGCGGTTGTGATAGTAATTTGTTTTGTAGTGGGTAAGGCATGCCGCCCACGATGCTGACAGTACGTGCACGAATAAATTTACCGTACTTACGCGCAGCTTCGTTGACTTGAGTTGCAAGTTCACGCGTTGGTACTAATACCAAGATACGTGGACCGCGACTTTTTAATTCATGCGGTGTAGCCAATAGGTTTAAAGCTGGCAACATAAATGCTGCAGTTTTACCTGTACCAGTTTGAGCAGAAGCCATTAAGTCATGACCAGCGGTCACAACAGGAATTGCCTGCGCCTGAATGGCAGTAGGAGTTGTATAGCCTGATTCTTCGATAGCACGAAGTAATTCAGTAGCAAGGTTTAACGATTCAAAAGACAAGATAGTCCCTTTCAATAAAAACAAAAAGGGCGCCAAGTAAAAACGGCCATATCATTTGAAACCAAGCAATTAGTTAAGCTTAGGTTCAAGGGCAATATAAACGCAGAGAATATTTGTATGGGACTTAATTAAGTCGCTGGACCGATTAATCGACCGCAGTGTTTGTTACTGTAAAAGTAAACTTAATGTAAACCAACTCATATAATCTTTACCAGCGCACGGGCACAGCCGCTAACCAGTAAAAATCAAAAGTTCGATTTCTTGATAGTTGCTTCAAAATTTCACGAGCAACAGAAGGGTCAGGGCAATGATTCAAGCATTACAAATAAAACCTGTAACGCGAATGAAGTGCGCAGTATATCCAATTAAAACTTAAAGTCAAATTATTAATTCAATCCGCAAACTTAAATAGGCGCTATCTGTGTTAAAATCCGCGTCTTTCAATGATATGGCAGCAACAACATGTTACGTAATTTAAGAAATATCGCAATTATTGCCCACGTTGACCATGGTAAAACTACTATGGTAGACAAGCTTTTACATCAAGCCGGAACATTTACAGGGCATCAGGTTGTGTCTGAGCGTGTAATGGATAGTGGTGATATTGAAAAAGAACGTGGTATTACCATCTTGGCAAAAAATACTGCCTTAAACTACGAAGGTACACATATTAATATTGTGGACACACCAGGCCATGCGGACTTTGGTGGCGAAGTAGAACGCGTATTAGGTATGGTAGATGGTGTTGTTCTTTTAGTAGATGCGGTTGAAGGCCCTATGCCTCAAACGCGTTTTGTAACGAAGAAAGCGTTAGCCTTAGGTTTAAAACCTATCGTTGTGATTAACAAGGTAGATCGTCCAGGTGCTCGTACAGACTGGGTAGTTAACCAAACGTTTGATCTGTTCGCTAATTTAGGTGCAACCGATGAGCAGTTAGATTTCCCAGTAGTCTATGCTTCAGCGATCAATGGCTATGCCATGTTAGATATGAAGACACCTTCAGATAACATGCGCGCTTTATTTGAAACTATTTTAAGCCATGTTGCACCGCCATCAGGTGACAGCAATGCGCCATTGCAATTGCAAGTGTCAGCTTTAGATTACTCTACCTATACTGGCCGCTTAGGCGTTGGTCGTATCACTAACGGTCGTATCAAACCAGGCCAAGCAGTTGCAGTAATGAACGAAAGCAAACAAATCGCAGTTGGTAAAATCAACCAAGTATTAGGTTTTCGTGGTTTAGAGCGTGTGCAAGTTGAGGAAGCTGAAGCAGGCGACATTGTGATCATTTCTGGTTTAGACGATATCGGTATTGGTTTTACAATATGTGATCGTGAAAATCCAGTTGGCCTGCCACATCTAGGTGTAGATGAGCCAACATTGACTATGGACTTTATGGTGAACACTTCACCT
Source organism: uncultured Pseudomonadota bacterium (assembly GCA_903860085.1). Taxonomy (GTDB): domain Bacteria; phylum Pseudomonadota; class Gammaproteobacteria; order Burkholderiales; family Methylophilaceae; genus Methylotenera. The sequence continues at coordinate 1,874 of CAIOPD010000142.1, read as the reverse complement.
TTAGCCGGTACTGAAGGTAAGTTTGTTACTTCACGTCAAATTCGTGATCGCTTAACTAAAGAGTTGTTAGTTAACGTCGCTTTACGCGTTGATGAAACTGAAGATGCTGATGTATTCCGTGTATCAGGACGTGGCGAATTGCATTTAACTATTTTGTTAGAAAATATGCGTCGTGAAGGCTTTGAAATGGCTGTTGGTAAGCCAAAAGTGGTGTACCGTGAAATCAATGGTCAAAAATGTGAGCCATATGAAATCCTTACCGTTGATGTGGAAGATGAGCATCAAGGTGCTGCGATGGAGGAGTTAGGTCGTCGTCGTGGTGAAATGCAAAACATGGAATCTGATGGTAATGGCCGTACACGTTTGGAATATAGAATTCCAGCACGTGGCTTGATTGGTTTCCAAGGTGAGTTCTTAACGATGACACGCGGTACTGGCTTAATGGGTCATGTGTTTGATGAATACGCGCCAGTGAAAGCAGATATGCCAGGTCGTCGTAACGGCGTGTTGATTTCAGCGGAGCATGGCGAGGCTGTTGCCTACGCCCTATGGAAACTACAAGATCGCGGTAAAATGTTCTCTGTACCTGGCGACAAATTGTATGAAGGTATGGTTATTGGTATACACAGTCGTGATAACGATTTGGTGGTTAACCCGATTAAAGGTAAACAACTGACTAACGTGCGTTCATCAGGTACTGATGAAGCGGTGCGTTTGATTACACCAATCGCTTTATCATTAGAGTCAGCAGTTGAGTTTATTGATGATGATGAGTTGGTTGAAATTACACCAAAAACAATTCGTATCCGTAAACGCTATTTAACAGAAAATGAGCGTAAACGTTCAGGTAAATAATCTTAAGCAATATATGTAATTGATTACAGAGAACCCAGCCTAGCGCTGGGTTTTTTGTTTTTAGAAGCGCTTTACATCCACGAAGCACAAACTTATAAAAATCAGTAAGTATAAAATATACCTGCCGCCTACTTTTAAAAAGCGATTGATATGCTAAGACTCAACTAAGGGCCAAAAGCAGTCGATAAGGCATGGGTGGAAAAAGACGCTTTTAAATAACTAATTGCCTTTTAGATTGAATGCGTGCTTACACGTATATATAGCGCTAATTATTCATATTATATTCAAAAAAGTGACTTATTTGGGTCTCGCTGAATGATTTACAAAAAGTATATAAAGCAGTACCGCTTCATGTTGGCCATCGTAGCAATAGGGTATATGCTATTTTTGGCTAGCATAGTCTATTTTAGATATACCTTAAATGAAACTGTAATCCACTTTAAGGATTATGCTGATACGTTGTACGAGCATCCATTTTCAGTGCATTCAAATGCACTTAAATTGAAATTAATAGTTTACAAAATCCGAGATGAAAACTTAACCGCTTTAGTAGATACAAATAATAAGGTTGATTTTGGCTTTGAAACTCAAACTGATTTTGCTGCTATTGATTCGCTATTACAAGAAATAACAACTCAATTCTTAGGAGATAAACAAAAAGTTGAGGAATTTCGAATCGCACTCGGTCAATGGAAAAATAACGTTACCGTCGTTAGAAATCTTATACGGTCAAAACATAAAATTGAATCGTTAAATTATTTGAATGATAAAGTAACGCCAAGTTTTCAAGCTCTCGATAACAAACTTACATATATATTAAATTTCGCGCAACTCAAAGCCAAAACTATAGTTTCAAATGCCAACTTAGAAGCAGATTCTTTTGATAACTCACTTTCTTACTCATTACTGTTTTTAATCGCTTTGGACTTCCCCCGATTTAGTAGACAGTTGATAATGTCTGAAATCACTAAAAGGAAGTTAAATGAGAGGCATCAGATATACCGACGAGTTTAAGGCAG
>CAIOPD010000141.1 GCA_903860085.1 uncultured Pseudomonadota bacterium | reverse complement strand
TCCTTGGCTCGGTGCTGGTCTCCTGCCTGCGCGCAAGGGAATCCCTCAATAACCCTGGACAGTGAACCTATGGAAAGCGTTACTATTGCGCTGTAATCGTGAAAAAAGTAGATGAAAAAACACTTGGTAAAGTAGGCATTAACGAGCTATTACGCGGCATTTAATTAATTCGTAAAGTATTTAGCTCAACACCCGCCATGTGCGGGTGTTTGTTTTTTCGATTACCGGATTTAAACTGAGTGCACTTTGCTTTCTTGATTAAATAGAATGTCAGCACTTTAGTCTAAAACTTTTAAAATGATGTTTTATGTCAAACACCTAGCGTCATGCTACTATTCGGCATACCCAATTGCAGCACGGTTAAAAAAGCCCGAGATTGGCTTACTGAACACCATGTAAGTTACGAGTTTCATGATTTTAAAAAACAAGGTGTCAGCACAAAACTAGCGTCAGGCTGGTTAGCGCAATTGCCATGGGAAAAACTGGTAAACCAATCTGGCATGACATGGCGTAACTTAAGCGATGCCGAAAAAATGGCCGTGATTGATGCCGCTTCTGCACTAAACTTAATGTTAGAAAAATCGTCTGTGATTAAACGCCCTTTGTTGGTCCGTGATGGAAAAATTATTTGCTTAGGCTTTACAGAAGCCGCCTATAAAGAATTGATATGAATACACCTACACTTGATTTAGCCATTGATTTGCTGACGCGTCGATCCAATACGCCCGAGGATGCTGGCTGCCAGGAATTAATGATTTCAAGGCTAGCACCACTGGGGTTTAAAATTGAACGCATGCGCTTTGACGATGTAGATAATTTTTACGCACGTCGCGGCACTGCAGGCCCACTGCTAGTATTTGCTGGACATACCGATGTAGTCCCTACCGGCCCGCTTGAAAAATGGCATACACCACCATTTGAGCCTACCATTAAAGACGGTATGCTTTACGCACGCGGAGCGGCCGATATGAAAACTTCATTAGCCGCTTTTGTTACTAGTATTGAGGAGTTCGTTGCAGAGCACCCGAACCATTTAGGCTCTATCGGCTTGCTCATCACATCAGATGAGGAAGCGGCAGCGATTAACGGCACGGTTAAAGTGGTCGAGGTACTGAAGGCACGTGGCGAGTTAATTGATTACTGTATCGTAGGCGAACCCACTTCAAATAAAGTAGTGGGTGACATGATTAAAAATGGACGCCGTGGCTCACTCTCAGGCAAACTCGTAATCAAAGGGGTGCAAGGTCATATTGCATATCCACATTTGGTTAAAAATCCTATCCATATGGTGGCCCCCGCTATTAAAGAAATGGTGGATACGGTATGGGATAACGGCAATGAATACTTTCCACCGACTTCATGGCAAATCTCCAACATGAATGGCGGCACTGGTGCTACCAATGTAGTGCCTGGCGAAGTGGAAATTTTATTTAATTTTAGATTTAGCACTGCTAGCACGGAGCAAAATCTAAAACAACGCGTACATGCCATTTTAGATAAGCACGACTTGAGTTACGACTTAGACTGGGAGTACTCACCGCCTTACATCACGCCTCGTGGAAATTTGGTGGAAGCGATTTCATCGGCGATTGAAACTTGCTATGGTGTAACACCAGAGCTATCCACCACAGGAGGCACTTCAGATGGACGATTTATTGCTGATATCTGTAAGCAAGTCATTGAGTTTGGTCCGCTAAATGCAACCATCCATAAATTGAACGAATGTGTAGGTGTGGCCGATATTGAGCCTCTAAAAGAAACCTACAAAATGACCCTGACCAAACTACTGACTTAACCTTAAATAATCATGACTACACCTAACAACATTCATACCACAGCAAGCACCGAGCTATTGACCATTCGTGATTGGTTGCGCTATGCGGTAAGTCAATTTGAAGCCTCTGACATCTTCTATGGTCATGGCACCGACAATGCCTACGATGAAGCAGTGTGGCTTGTGATGAGCGCACTTCATTTACCGATGGATACCCTGAATAACTTTTTTGACGCGCGCATCACTATTGCAGAACGTAGCAAACTTTCACAGCTACTTGAGCAACGCATCAGTTCCCATACCCCCACCGCATATTTGGTAAAAGAAGCTTGGCTACAGGGTCTTAAGTTCTTTGTTGATGAACGTGTACTTGTACCACGCTCCTTTATTGCCGAGCTTCTCAATGATGACTTAAGCCCTTGGATAGAATATCCGGAGCTAGTAGAAAGCGCTGCCGACATTTGCACAGGTAGTGGGTGTTTAGGCGTAATGCTGGCCAGCGCCTTCCCAAATGCGGCGGTTGATGTGGTAGACATTTCAACTGATGCACTAGATGTGGCCAATATCAATATTGCCAACTATGGCTTAGAAGATCAAATTACCGCTATTCAATCTGATATGTTTACGGCCCTTAAGGGCAGAAAATATGATGTGATTATCAGTAACCCACCCTACGTGGATGCACCATCCATGGCAGAACTTCCAGCCGAATATCGCAATGAACCACAAATTGCACTTGGTAGTGGCAAAGATGGGCTAGCCCACACCCACACCCTGCTTCGCGAAGCTGGACATTACTTAAACGAAAACGGTATCTTGATTGTTGAAATTGGTCACAATCGCGATGCCTTACAAGCAGCATACCCAAACATTGCATTTAACTGGTTAGAAGTTTCATCAGGCAATGAATTTGTATTTTTACTCACCAAAGCACAGTTACTCTAGGCCACAATATTTTGAATACACCTAACACCATCAGCTGGCAAGAAGCTGGTAAAACCAAAACCAGCATATGGCACTCAGAAAATGACGCACCAGTGCCAAAAAAAGTACTAGTTACTGACGATACCATTAAGGCCGATGACGCCTACAAACTATGTTGCGAGGGCACAGCCCTACTTTGGCGTGGCGACTTTCAAAATGCAAAATTATTAATGCAGGCATTATCACGCCGCATAGATCGCCCACGTAAAAAACCAAAGAAAACTGGCGACACCATGTTGCAAGCATTCCATTTGCATCGCCAAGGCCAATCGCAAAAAGCCCGTATTTTAGGCATGCTGGTAATTGAATTAAACGTTGGCTACAACATTAGTTTGCGTCGCGCCCCCGATGTCAAAGCTGCGTGTGAGCATGCTTACGGCAAAAGCACACAAGGTATTGTGGTGTCATTACGCGAAATTTTAGGCTTGGTTGGCGCTTATGAGTGGAGTAAAAGTGGAGTTGATATTTCAGTCATCAACAACAAAATATTTCCTAGTTACGGCGTATTCTCACCAATCCGCGGCGAGTATCTAGACTTGGTCGATACTGCACCATTGCCTATTCCTTGTAACGTAGCCTTTGATATTGGCACGGGGACTGGTGTATTGGCAGCAATTCTCTCTAATCGCGGCATCAGTAAAGTAATTGGTACCGATAACTCTCATCGTGCGCTCGACTGCGCTTTGAAAAATATCACCAATTTAGGCTTAAAAACTGCAGTCACTTTAGAAGAAGCCAACCTTTATCCTAAAGCCGAACATGGCAAAGCGGATTTGATTGTATGCAACCCACCGTGGTTACCTGCGCATCCAAGCTCAGCTTTAGAATCCGCCATCTATGACGAAAAAAGCCAAATGCTAAAAGGCTTTTTAAATGGCCTAAGTGCGCATTTAACTAAAGAAGGTGAAGGCTGGTTAATCTTATCTGACTTTGCAGAACACCTAGGCCTTAGAACGCGTGAAGAGCTTCTAGGATGGATAGAAGCCGCGGGCCTTAAGGTTATTGATAAAGCGGATACTAAAGCCCGTCACAGCAAAACACTAGATGCTTCAGACCCGCTGCATGCAGCACGCAAAGCAGAAGTCACCTCACTATGGCGCTTAGCTAAAGCTTAATTAGAAGCTTTAATAATAAAAAACCCTCACGACCATTAAGGTAGTGAGGGTTTTTTATTAAATGCTAAGGCTGTGTTGAGTTAACCGCGGCCGCGATTACGGTCACTTTTCTTTTGCATGGCTGGCGCATCCAAATCGCTAGTTTGACGCACACGTCGGTTCTCATTCTTTTTAGGTGCTGGCTTTTTAGTTGCAGGTGACGTTTTACGATAAGGCCTAGGCGCTGAACCATCAGCGGCATCACGCGGCGGTCTATCTAACGCACTAATACGTTGCTTACGTACTTTAGGCATAAATACGGTCGTTGCCTTTAGTTTTTCGCGTTGGGTAAGCTGCCTTAGAGGTGCGCTTGGTACTGGCAAGTCAGCCCACTCCAACAAGCCTACCACTTCCTTTTGTTCAAGTTTAAGCATTTGTCCACGCTTTACACGTGGAGGTAAATTAACTGGGCCAAAACGCACACGCATTAAACGGCTGACAGGTAACTGAAATGCCTCAAATAAACGACGTAC
>CAIOPD010000140.1 GCA_903860085.1 uncultured Pseudomonadota bacterium | reverse complement strand
GCGCTCACATCATTGGCGTTCACACTGGTTTAGATCAACAAGCTGCTGGTCAAACACCAATTGCTGACTTAGCTTTAGTTGCAGCTTTAGGTTTAAAAGTAGAAATCTCAGTTGCTGGTGGCGTTAAAGCTTCTACAGCTGCTCAAGTACGTGATGCTGGCGCAACTATCATTGTTGCTGGTGCTGCTATCTACGGTGCTGCTGATCCTGCTGCTTCTGCTGCAGAAATCACTGCTATCGCTCACGCTTAAGTTAAGCGATTTCAATAAGTAATTATTGAGATGAGTAATAAAAGAATCCTGACTCAGTAATGAGTCGGGATTTTTTTTGATATTATTTAATCGTTGTCCACTATTAAAGGAAACATCATGGATCATCAAAAACTAATTCTTGATAGACTAACTACTATCTTGTCTGAAACAGATAACAGCAATGCAGCTAAATTAATTAAGCTGGTTGATGGCGCAGGTCGTATTTTTGTTGGCGGAGCTGGTCGTTCAGGCTTGGTTTCACGTTTTTTTGCTATGCGTTTAGTGCACAGTGGATACAAAGTTAGCATGGTCGGCGAAATTGTTACACCTAGCATTCAAGCTGGTGATTTATTCGTTGTCATTTCAGGTTCTGGCGGTACAGAAACACTAATGCCTTTGCTTAAGAAAGCTAAATCTATGGGCGCAAAAATCGCTGTTATTTCAATGAAAGCCAAATCTGCAATGTCAGAGTTGTCTGATTTGAATGTACAAATCGGTAATGACAATAGCTTTCCAGCTACGATTGGTATGCCAATGGGTTCACAGTTTGAATTGTCAACATTGGTGTTCTTAGAGGCGGCGATTGCTGACATCATGGCAGCTAAAGGCTTAACCGAAGAAGGTATGCGCGCAATTCATGCCAACTTAGAGTAATTGGTACTGTAGTCAATCAACCCCTAGCCAATATTGATTGGCTAGGGGTTTTTCTTTAGCATCCCCGCCTTTATGCCTCTGATGCACAATATTATTATATTAATAATTTTAGATTTACTTCTTCAAGATGCAAGTCCGTAAAACAGTGACTAACTGGGGTTTAGATTTCCATTATGTAATGCTGTAGCTACTAGGGCTCCGCTAATGGATAGGGTTGCAAGTTGTTCTAAGTCTGCGTTATGTCTAATGCCTCCAGCTGCAAAAATCTGCTTATTCCCGGCTTGCTGCTTAATGACTTCTAAGCGTTGAGTGGCTGGTCCCTGTTCGCTGCCAACCTGCTTTAATTCCATGACGATGATTTTATCAGGCCAATAATTGGTTTGAATTTCTAACTCTGGGTAGCCTACAAAGCCGTTTTGATTAAAGTCGAGTGATAGGACGAACTTCCCAGCTAAATTTTCCCCGATAGCAATGAAGTCAGTGGCTGTCGTGATGTTTTCGCTACCGATGACGTGGGTTAAGTTTAATGATTTCCAAGTACTGAGCGCCTCGACATTGCTAATGCCCGCATCCAGCCATATTTCTAGGTCTGGATAGTGCGCTTGAATCTGCAGAATTATATCTAAATGATGACCTAACCCCTTAATTGCATCAAGGTCGGCAATATAGAGCCGCTTGAATGGGTATAATTCCAAAAGAGCCTCGACGATAGCGCTTGGCGCGCTGGATTTACATAAAATTGACTGTACAGGCAAATAATGCTGTCGAAGCCCTAAGCGCGCATGCACGACATGACCATGCATTAAATCTATGACGGGAATGATTTCCATTTTTCAGGTGCTTTGTGAGACTTTTTTGAAGATACTGTTGTTAGAATATATCACAGCTGGAGGTTTAAACAGCAAGCCACTGCCAGCGTCACTATTACGCGAAGGACTCTTAATGCGCGAGGCATTGATTGCAGACCTGAACGCACTCGATAACATTGAAATTTTCACCACGATTGACGCTAGATTAGACGCAAGTCATCTAACTGCAGCATCTACGTTAGCTATTGATGCCAGCGCCAACCCTTTTGAAATATGGCAAGTGCTCATCAAGACCTGTGATGCTGCGCTTATTGTAGCGCCCGAATGCGATGGTATATTAAGCAAGCTAACGCACATGGTAGAAGTTAGTGGGGTTGTAAATTTAGGTTGTGCTCAATCTTCTGTGGATATTGCTAGTAATAAATATCACACTTTTATTGCCTTGAAGTCCGCTGGAATTATGACTATTCCCACTATGATGGCAGATGAATTTCTAACACTAGGATTCAATGATACATTGTCATGGCAAGGCGATTATGTGCTAAAGCCAATTGATGGTGCTGGATGTGAGCAGACTATGTTATTTAAGAGCCAAGCTTCAGTGCACGACTGGTTAAGCCAAAATAATTGTCAAAATCAGGGTTATATCGTTCAGCCTTTTCAAGAAGGAACTCCGGCCAGTATGTCAATGCTATGCCGTGATGGCCAAGCCTGGCTTTTAAGTTGTAATCAGCAAAATATGGTCATGGCAGAGTCACAGCACATGAAACTCTTAGGCGTTATTGTTAATGGATTAAGTGAGCAGCGTTCTGATTTTGAGCAATTGTCCGACCGTATTGCTCTAGCGATGCCGACGCTTAATGGTTACGTAGGCGTTGACGTGATAGTGGATGAGAGTGAGTTTATTGTGGTGGAAATTAATCCTAGAATTACCACCAGTTACATCGCGTTAAGTGAGTCTTTGGGGTGTAATCCAATGCGCATGATGTTAGATTTGGCTGATTCAAAGAAGCATACATTTACTTTACCTAACAACATGTCACATAAATCTGTGGACCTGATTTTAAATGAATAATCCAAACCAATTTAACCATACAATAGGCTGGGATGTTGGTGGGGCTCATCTTAAAGCTGCGCTACTTGATACCAGTGGCGCACTTTTGCAAGTGGTACAAGTACCGTGTGCGTTATGGCGTGGTTTACCTGAATTAGATGCCGCAATAGATGAAGTTCTCAATCATTTTGAGGTAAAAACTGCGTTGCATGCGATTACCATGACAGGCGAGCTTGTTGATATTTTTGCTAATCGCGAGGTGGGTGTAAACGCTATTAGTGCTTTTATGGATGCAAAATTAAACGGTGTTAAACTATTTTATACTGGTGCTGGAACGCTTGCTGATTCTTCATGCTTTTTAAGCTTGTCTGAGGTATCTCAATCTTGGCAATCTATTGCTTCTGCAAACTGGCTGGCCAGTGCGTGTTTTAGCGCGCATCAGATGCAAACCTTGAAAAATAGTAACTCTGCTTTATTGGTTGATATTGGAAGTACCACTACTGATTTTGTACCTTTAATCAATGGTCAGCCATCTTGCTTAGGCTTTACTGATGCGGCACGTATGCAGTTCGAGGAACTGGTTTACACTGGTGTTATCCGTACGCCACTGATGGCGCTAGCGCAAAAAATAAGTTTTAACCTTGGTGTTACCAGCGTTGCGGCTGAATTTTTTGCAACTAGCGGCGATGTTTATCGATTAACAGGAGATTTGTTATTGGCTGATGACATGGCAGAAACTGCGGATGGCAAAGATAAATCCATATTCTCTAGTGCTAGGCGTATTGCGCGTATGGTAGGCCATGATGTTGAAGATGCTGATATGATTTCTTGGCATCAACTTGCACAAGCATTTAAAGACAAACAGATTGAACGTTTAACTGAGGTGACTAAGGTAAATCTAGACCGCATTGCTAAAACTGGTAATGGGCGGGGAATTAGCATTATCGGCGCTGGAGTAGGCCGCTTCTTGGTGAAGCAAATTGCAGAAAAAATGCACCTCAATTATTTGGATGTCAGTGATTTGTTTAACTGCAATATAGAGACTCCTCGGCAGTCCCAAGCCAGCGTTTGCTTGCCTGCATATGCGGTTGCCTGCCTAGTTTATCAGCATGAGATTGCTGCATGAGTTTTCTAAAATACTCCTTAAATTACCAGCCAGATAGTGCGCAGCTATTTGAACGTTTGCGCCATCAGCCATGGGCAATTTGGCTAGACAGTGGTCAACCCAATGGCCAATACGGCCGCTATGACATTTTGGTTGCTGATCCATTTATTACAATCACTAGTAGGGAAACTTGCTCGACTCAATTCACGAATGCATACACAGAAATTATGCAAGATGGCAAATTAAGCTTGAGTGATGAAGATCCATTCCTGATTCTTAATCGACTGCTCGCACCCTATCAGGCAGCGCAAACTGCGCTACCCTTTAGCGGAGGTGCGCTCGGATACTTTGGCTACGACTTAGGGCGAAAAGTAGAGGCTGCCCTTAGTCATACCGAAGATCAAGCTAGTTTGCCAGACATGATGGTGGGCATCTATGATTGGGCAGTCGTGGTTGATCATCGGGAAAAAACTGCTTGTTTAGTTTCGCACGGATTTCAACCCGCGACCCACAATCGATGGGCAGAGTTATGTACCTTATTTGATGAGCCAGCAGTTGAGGAAAGTAGTTATTTTGCACTCACGTCACTTATAAGTAGCAATATGGATTTTGATAAATACGCGCAGGCATTTCATCAGGTTAAGCACTATATTACTGAAGGCGACTGCTACCAAGTTAATCTAGCGCAACGCTTTTCAGCGCAGGCAAAAGGTGATGGATGGTTGGCATATCTAAAACTACGGCAAATAAGTCCAGCGCCATTTATGGCTTATATGAATTTTGGGCCTATGCAGGTGCTTTCTGGCTCTCCTGAGCGATTTTTACAGGTGGTGGCTAACCATGTTGAAACGCGCCCGATTAAGGGCACACGCCCGCGCTCTAAAGATGCCGTGCAAGATCAACAGTATGCGGCTGCGCTGCAAGCCAGTGTTAAAGATAAAGCTGAAAATCTGATGATTGTAGATTTATTGCGCAACGATATTAGCAAAAATTGCAAAACTGGATCGGTCAAAGCGGATAAATTATTTCAGTTACAAAGCTTTGCCAATGTGCATCATTTGGTCAGTTTTGTGAGCGGTGTGTTACAAGTGGGTAAAACAGCTATAGATTTACTTCGCGGCTGCTTTCCAGGCGGCTCTATTACCGGAGCACCTAAATTAAGAGCGATGCAAATTATTGATGAGTTAGAACCTAATCGACGAGGTGTTTACTGTGGCGCCATCGGCTATATTGGTTTTGACGGTAATATGGACACCAATATAGCTATACGCACAGCAGTTTATGCCAATGGCGAAATTAGCTTTTATGCGGGTGGTGGCATTGTGGCTGACTCTGTACTAGAAAAAGAATATGCTGAGACTTTGGATAAAGCCTCTAGCCTACTTGCGACTTTTCAGTCTTTTCAAACGGATCAGGGTTAAGCGATGTGGGTGATTAAACTAGGTGGTAGCTTGTTAGGCTCAGAGGAACTAACACACTGGCTAAATTTAATTGCAAAGCACGGCAATGGCAAAGTAATAATTGTACCAGGGGGAAGTGTGTTTGCTGATGCGGTTCGCGAGGCACAGAAACGCTCAGGCGTGAATGATGCTGTAGCGCATAAGTTGGCACTATTAGCCATGGATCAGTACGGACATTTATTGGCGGCAATGAACCCTAACTTGGTGACGGCCAGCAGTGAGCTGGAGCTTGCTGAGTGTGGCTGGCAACATAAGGGTGTTATTTGGTTGCCCAGTTGTATGGCATTAGCTGATGCTGGCATTCCAAAAAACTGGCAACTAACATCAGATAGTTTAAGTGCCTGGTTGGCCAACAAGATCGGTGCCGAACAGTTGGTATTAGTCAAATCTAAAACATTAAGTAGCTATCAAGCCTCTACCACGTTGCAAACATTAGTGCATGATGATTTGGTTGATAGCGAATTTGCAAGCATGGCTAGCGGAAGCGTCTTCGGCAGTTGGTTGTTACATAAAACTGATTATGCTTTGTTTGAGCATGGTTTTCATGTAGCTCAACTCAAAGAAAAAGCCTTGTTAGTCAACATTCCCTTGCGGTAATTTGCTGCTATTAGTGCTTACGCCAATTTTTTTGTTGTTCTGGCGTCAGGAACGTCCATGCTACAAACCGACTTTGTTTTTGGCCTTGCGCCATATTGATGGTTTTCACTTGCCGCGCACCATTGGTTTTTAGAGCTTTGTATACTTCAGGTAAATTGCTCGCTTTTGAAACCAAACTACTAAACCAGAAAAATTGACTGCCTATTGTTGCACTTTCAACAATCATACGACTGATAAAAGCGATTTCCCCTCCCTCGCAAAACAACTCAGCACCTTGGCCACCAAAGTTAAGCGTTGCGGGCTTCGCTTTACCAAGATTCTGCCATTTACGCTGTGTGCCTTCCTTTGCCTCTGCTAGCGATGCATGAAATGGCGGGTTACACATGGTAAGGTCAAAGTGTTCGTTATCCTTGACGATACCGCTAAATATGGCACTCGAAGAAGTTTGTAAACGTAGTTCAATCGCAGATGCTAGGCCTGGATTTGCTTCCAATATAGATTGTGCATTTTTAAGTGCAATTAGGTCTACGTCTGCTCCCACAAACTGCCAACCATATTCACGAAAACCTATCAGTGGATAGATCGCATTGGCACCAACACCAATGTCGAGTACACGTATTTTTTTGCTCAGAGTGGACTTGGTATCACTCGCTAATAGATCAGCAAGGTGGTGTACATAGTCAGCGCGACCAGGGATAGGCGGACATAAGTATTGCGAAGGAATATCCCATTCAGCAATATTGTAAAAATGCTTGAGTAGGGCGCAGTTAAGCGCCTTTACTGCTTTGGGATTAGCAAAGTCTATAGAGGAATCGTTATAGTCATTTAAGAACACATAACTGCCAAGTGGTGGGCTAGTTAGTATTAGTTGCGCAAAGTTATAGCGTCCTCGATGCTTGTTACGGGGATGCAATACTAACTTTTCGTCTGGTTTTTCTAGAGAGGGTTTCTTGGACAAAGTGGCTGTCTGTCGAATCTGCTTCATCAGTCTAGAGTCAGTGCTGAGCAGGGTGGAAGGTTTCAATCAAATATACAGGACGTTGTTTGACCTCGGTATAAATACGCGCAATGTATTCACCTAGGATACCGATGCAGAAGAGTTGTAAGCCACCTAAGAATAAGATGACTACAATCAAAGTCGGAAAGCCCTGAACTATGTCTGGGAACACGACACTCTTAATTAAGAAGTAGCTGGCGTAAATAAAAGCGCCACCAGCACTGCTTAACCCTAACCAAGTTGCCATTTGCAATGGTGCTGTAGAGAAAGCGGTAATGCCTTGCCATGCGAGACCAACTAATTTGAAGAAAGGCCATTTGGTATTGCCGGCAGCACGCGGATCACGTTCATATTCTATAGTGGCTTGAGGAAATCCAAGCCATGCGTAGAGGCCTTTCATAAAGCGGCCACGTTCACTGAGTTGATTTAATGCCTCGATGGTGCGGCGGCTAAATAATCTAAAGTCGCCCACGTTATGCGGTATTTCAATATCACTAATTTTACCTAACAAATGATAGAACATGCTTGCGGTGGCTTTTTTCCACATTGGCTCGCCAAAGCGTTCAGAGCGCTTCATATTGACAATATCAGCCCCATCATGCCAAGCCTGAATCATCGCCGGAATCAGTTCTGGAGGATCTTGTAGGTCTACATCAATCATAATCGCTGCGTCACCGCGACAGAGTTTGAAGCCGGCTGTCATTGCGGCTTCTTTACCGAAGTTACGACTAAATTTAGCATAAGCAATTTCTGGGTGTCGTTGCTTTAGGCCAAGAATAACGACTTCAGTATGGTCATGACTGCCGTCGTTGACATACACAATCTCATAGCTCAAATTAAGCGGTTGTAAAATGCTCATGATCTTACTGTGGAAAATAGGCAATACGGCTTCTTCATTAAACACCGGCACGATAATGCTTAAATCAATGTGGTGGGGAGATGTTAAAGTGGTCATGCGAATGTCCAGTAACGATTGAATATAAAGGTTAAAATTAGCCCGCTAAATGTTGCGACTAGCTGTGCCAGAAGGTAATGCAAATGTGAGCTTAAGACTGCCACAATTAAGGTTTGAATTATAATCCCCACACCGGCAACCAGCAAAAATTTAGGCAAAATTTTACGATGAGCGGCTTGGCTCAGAAAGGTATAGCGATAGTTTAAGCTATAAGACGTTAGCGCACCGATACAGCCAGCGAGTAGTGTCGATTGCCATGGCTCCCATAACATTAAATGGATGGCGAGTAGAAATATCAAATAATGAACTGCTGTCGCTAATCCGCCAGCGCTACTGTATTTTATAAAAGACTTTATCATCGTGGGCTAAAAACTTTCTTGCTTATTAAATTTACCGAAGTGCAGCATTATCGTCGGTAAAATTAATAAATTGAGGATGGTGGAAGTCACTAGTCCGCCGACAATAATGGTCGCCATTGGCCCTTCAATCTCACGACCTGGTTGACCGCTACCTACCGCTAGCGGCAATAATCCTAAAGCGGTGACGATGGCAGTCATCAAAATAGAGGGTAGGCGTTCAGAGGCGCCGCGGATGCATGTCTCTAAGCCCCATAGGCAGTTTTCCTCATCTATAAGATGTTGGTAGTGTGACACCATCATAATGGAATTGCGGAGTGTAATGCCGAACAGCGTGACAAAGCCGACTAGTGAGCCTAATGAAATCCAGCCTCCAGTAAATAGAGCGGCTAATATGCCACCAATCAAGGCAAACGGGAGGTTAGCAAACGTAAGTAGCAAATTACGTAAGCGACCAAATGCGATATACAGCATTAAGAATACGGCCGCACCTGCTAAAAACGACTGCATAATGAGTGCTTCGCGCGATTTGGCATTCGCTTCAGCTGCACCAGTAAACTCTATATAGGCGCCCGGCGATAAAACGACATCATGTTGGATTTTAGTTTTAAGTTCTGCTGTAAAAGCATCAATATCACGCCCAAACACGTTGGCAGTTACAGTTTGTATCCGTTTGGCGCCTGCATGCAATATTTTTGACCGTCCATTTTCCTGCATAATGTCTGCAACATCACGTAAGCGCAATAACTTTCCTTCTGGGTTGAATAAAGGTAGGTTTCCAGCCTCTTGCACATCATCGCGAGCTGCTGTGTCTAGCACTACGCTTACACCAACGACACGACTTCCTTGATAGACCTGCGTGATTGGTACACTTTCATATGCCAAGCGTATGTTGTCTAAAACCTCAGTAGGTTGCAGGCCCCATAAGGCGAGTTTTTCTGGCCGCAAGCGCATGACCAGTTGCGGCGTACCTGGCGGCGATTGTACTAATATGTCTGAAGCGCCTTTAATACTAGCCACTACCCCAGAAATTGCCTGTGCATCGTGGTCTAAGGCGTCGAGATCATTGCCATAGATATTAATAACTGTGGATGCGGCGTAGCCAGAAATGGTTTCTTCTATCCGCTCGGTTAAAAAGGTGTTAATCGCAAAATTGACACCAACAAAACCGGGTTCTGCTTTACCATCGCCATTGTTATCTAATGTTTCGCCAGCAAGTTCTTCGCGTATATTGTTGAGTATTCGTCGTTGTTCCTCAGCTGAAATGTTGCCGATTTCAATCTCAAATTCGCTGTAGTGTGTGCCGAAAGTGTCAGCAGCATTAGGGGCACGTCCTACCCATTGAGCTACTGACTTAACCCCTTTAATCTTGCGAATAATTGCTGTGGCTTTATTCCCGATACGAAGCGACTCTTGTTCTGATGTGCCCGGCACTGCAGTCATATGCATAATGTAATGGCCTTCATGCAGGGCAGGAATAAACTGGGTTTTTAGTAAAGGTAAAATGCCTAGCCCCAATGCGATTAGCATGAAACTGACGGCCATCACTATTTTGTAATGCTTTTCAATTTTGTGTAGCACCTTGATATACCATTTTTTGATAATGCGTATCATTGGTGGATCTTCAGCATCTAAATCTGCGTTGCCAAGCAATAGGTAACATAGTGCTGGCGTTAAGGTGAGGGCAATGACTAGAGAGGCGGATATTGCAGCGATATAAGCAAATCCGAGAGGAGCGAACAATTTTCCAGCGACGCCACCTAACGTGAGCAGTGGAACAAATACTAAGATCACAATGATTGTGGCATAAACTACGGAACTACGTACTTCCATGGAAGCATTAAATACCACTCTGTGCGTAGGAAGCGGTAGGCTTAATTGGCGATTTTCACGGAGTCGGCGAAAGATATTTTCAGTATCAATAATGGCATCATCCACCACTTCACCTAGCGCAATCGCCAAGCCACCTAACACCATAATATTGAGGCCGATATTGAAATAACTCATCACAACAATGGCAGTTAGTAGTGATAATGGAATGGCCGTAGCGGAGATGATGGCAGTACGCACATTGAATAAAAATAGAAACAGCACGGTAATGACTAAAATAGATCCAATGAGAATGTCGGTACGTACGCCATGGATCGCTACTTCAATAAAGTTGGCTGGTCTAAACAAGCCTTCATGTAAGGTCACATTTTGTGCACTTAGTGCTGGCTTGATTTCCTGAAGTGATTTTTCTATGGCCTGGGTCACCGCATAGGTGTTGGCGCCGAGCTGTCCCTGTACCGATAGATAAACGCCAGTTTCTTCATTGATAGCGGCGGCGCTAATGGAAGGCGTTGCGCCTAAAATCACTTTACCAATATCCCCTAAGCGAACACTTTGCCCATTTTTGTGAAATAAAGTTGCCTGCGCAAGTTGTTCTGGGGTGGTTGACTGACCCTCAGTATTAATGATGATCCGTTGGTTTTTATTTTCAATAAAACCATTGCCACGCACCCCTGTAGCATTTTTAACAGCGGCTTCAATCTGCGTTAAGGATACGCCGTAACGTATCATCTTTTCTGGGTCTACCTGAATCTGCAACTGACGTATCTTGCCACCAAAAACATTGACATCAGCCACCCCTGGAATGGCCAGGAGGTGTGGCACGATGGTCCAGTCTACAAGTGTACGTAACTCAGTCAGGCTGCGTGCTTTAGAGGTTACTCCTACGCCAAGTACCGTGCTTGCCGAGGAGGTAAGAGGGGTGATGTTAGGAGAGGTAAAGGGAGGTAATTTATTATTTAGTGTCGCCAAGCGCTCTGCTACCACTTGTCGATTGCGGAAAATATCGGTCTGCTCATCAAAAATGACAGTGACAATTGAAAGCCCTGGAATCGACTGGGAACGCATGCTTTTGATACCGACTGATCCAGCAATGCTGCTTTCAATCGGCTGGCTAACCAAGCTCTCTACTAACTCAGCAGATAGCCCAGGTGATTCAGTTTGAATGATAATTTGAGTCGGAGAAAATTCTGGAAAAACATCAAGATTACTTCTCGTCAGGGTGTAAATCCCATACAAAAGTACTAGGCAGGCTAGACCAATAATGACCCCACTAAATCGAATGGAAAATCGGACTAAGGACGACATCATGGTGATTTAATCCTGATTCTCATTGGTAATTTGTGACTTAAACTCTTCGGAGAGTAATAATTGTGCACCGCTAGTCACCACAGCGTCATTGGGGGTGAGTTTTCCTGTATAAAACCAACCATTTTCAAGTTCTACTTCAGTATTGATTGGCAGGCGACTAAATTGATCTGCACCAAGTTTGCGGTAAACCCAAGGCTTGCCACCATACCAAATGACTGCTGTACTCGGGATAATCACGCCACTAATACTGCCTTTGCTTTGTGTAGACAGTACCTTGACCTGCATGCCAGCCCGCAACTCAAGACTTTTGGCATGATAAAAATAGGTCTTGCCCTGAATTGTGGCGCTACTCGCTGGTGCGCGCGAAATATATTGCGCATTGACGTTATGAGAACTTGCTAATGAAGGCGCCACGCTGATACTACTTTTTTGCGAGGGCTCTGGGCTATCAAAGGGTAAGGTTATTTGGATTAACACTTCTTTGTAGTCGATCAAGTTTTGCAATAACTGACTTGCCTCCTTATTGAGGGCTAGTTGTGCCAAGCCTTCACCCCAAGCTTGTTGCATACTACTGGCCAAATTTGTGGCATTTAATTCGGCCGCAAATACTTTAGCTTCATTGGATTTAACGTCGACCAAGGCTGCTGCAACAGCTTTATCAGATATGTTTTTATCATCCAGATTCAGCGTATGTAAACGGTTATATTCAGACTTGAAATGGGTCAGCGTTGTGCGCAACACCTCAGCCTCAGCTTTGGATGACAAGTAGCGCGTACGCAAATCAATTAAACTGTCGATACTGATGATATTGCCGTAACTGGTTAGCGTGGCTTGGTGTGTGCCCACTTTAAGCGTGCTGGTTTTGATTTCACTTTGGGCTTGTGTGGCTGGGTTGACGGTAATGAGGGTGTTGCCAGCTTTGTTAGAGACGCGATTAGGCGTTGCAATCTGATCTGTGCTCGCTTGGCTAGAAGCCTCGTATTCATCTTTGCCAAAGAATACCAACACCCAAAATAGCATTACAATTAAAAATGCTTGTAAGCCAATAATCATGCTCAGTTTACGGTTCATCAAACGTTGCTCCCAATCACTTTTTTATTATGGCCTCGCAAATTAATGCGAGGCTGATTTTAAACTTATGGCTTCAATATCCAAGCTTTGTGTGGTTTGTATCAATGGTTTTTGTAAGGTATTTTCGAGCTCTGCCTCTGCTATTTTCAATTGGTAATGCGCCAATGCTAGGTTTTTCTCGACTGCATTTAGCTCAAGTTTAGCAAAAGTCAGTTCCAGCCTGTCAATTTCTCCGGCGGCTAGTCTTTTATTCATTTGTTGAGTGTTATGTTGCTGTTGCTTTAATATGTTTTTTTGGTTTTCTAGGACTTGTTGCGCTTGCATTAGTTGCGCATAAGCCACGCTGGCATCACTCATAATTTTACTTTGTAGCGCTTCAAATTGAGCTGCTTCAACTTCACGCAACGATGTAGCTTCGTTAATGGCTACTTTATTTTTGTTTAGCATACTTAGTAAGCCGGATAATCCTAGTGACCACACTTTGTCTCCATACTCATAGGCATAGCCGGGACTAATGGTAATGTTCGGATACTGCTTGGCGATTTCAAGTTTTAATTTAGCTTCTGCTGCTGCATAGCGTTCCAGTGCAATGCGAAGGTCCAGGCGGTTAAAAACAGCCTCGGCTTGCAGATCGGGTTCTAACTTCACCGTTAGCAGGCTATTGCTGTCGGTGACTATATTCATATTTTTAACTTTAGGCAGGCTGAGTCCTAAGTTACTGGCTAAACTAGACATTAATACTAGATGATTCAGTTCGTTGGCCTGTAAGGCTGCGTTACTTGCTTGTAATTGCAGGTTGGCCGTACTCAACTCAACATTAGATGTGGCGCCGAAGCCTAATCGTTTCTGGTAAATGGCCACGATTTCAGCGCGCTGTATTTTTTCAGCGCTTAGTAAGCGACTTTGTTCTAGATTAAATTGATAGACATTAAGACTTAACGCTACTTGGTTCCGAAGTTGCCACGCGCTTTGAGCAATTTGTAACTTAGCCGCCAGAGATAAATGCTGCGCGTTTTCTATTCGAATCTCACGTTTATTGGAGGTTTCTATTGGGATGTCAATACTAAGGCTAAATGCGTAAGGGCTTTTAGCCTCATTTGCACGACTGTTATTAGCCGCGCTTGTGTTAATCGAGGGAGTAGGGCTTGCGCTTGCCGTGCCGACTGCAGCTTCAGCAGCGCGCCACTGAGATCTATCTACATCTAAGCTAGGATGAAAGAATAAAGCGCAATAAGTGAGTTCATCTACACCCCATTGCTTAAGTGGCAGTAGTTCTTTTTTATAACCACTATTGACTAGGTATTGTATAAATTCTGGGCTAGACGGGTCTTTGCTTGCGATCTTTTCAGCATTAAGCTTAACGTCAATGGCTTTTGGCTGATATTGAATAAAGTTACAGGCAGTCAATGTTAGGGGCATTGAAGCCGCTAATACTGACATGAATATAAAACTGGTCGTGGTGCGTTGAATCAAAATAGAGGATTTAAATCATTCAAATTAGGATAGCTAAATCGTGATGTTAACTAGTTGACGATTTCATCTTGTACTGCGCTTAGAGCATCTTGCAGAGTCTCTTCGCTTAAGCTATTGATGGACGTCGCTAGTAAGTCTGCAGCCGCTAAAAATGTGCCCGGTAAATTATGGCTATCCATCTCGGCAATTAAGCCTGCAGCGGCGCCAGTAACCACTAACAACGCTTGGCGTTCGCGCATTAATAGCTCTAGCTCCGAACGTAGCATGCTTATTTCATTGGCATTAATGGCGTTTTGCATATCAGTCGACTTTGTTTGATTTTGTATTTAAAAATATTAACATCATTTTCGCACAATCGTAGTTAGCTCTGCTAGCTATTGTGTCGCTTAGACCTGTTATTTGGCAATATCTTTGGCCGAACTATGATGCAAGTTGTTTTTGTTAGTCCAAGTAACGTTATGCTCCATTGAGTGCTATTAACTAAACGCATACGCTGTAAGTGAAAGTTAGGAATAAAACCAACTTTTTCATTTATATCTTTTCGCTGATGGCATAGTTGCGCTACAATAGCGCCTTGTTTAAACGGCTGAGATTTATTTTAGCTGAACCCTACCTGCGAGAGTGGCGGAATTGGTAGACGCACTGGATTTAGGTTCCAGCGCCGCAAGGCGTGAGAGTTCGAGTCTCTCCTTTCGCACCAAAGTTTTATAAACAATTAAAATCGCCCCGTGAATGTAAATTTCGGGGCTTTTTTATGCCTGTTAGGCTTAACTTCGCTGCTGACCAATTTACTTATTAATTAATAAGATATATCTGTATTTTCTATAAATTTTCGATAGTGAAATTTACTTGCTTGAATATCCTGATAGCAGACATACAAAATCTTCACTAACGACCGAGGCTGTGTCAAAACGCTTTAATTAGATCAATAAAGCACAGCTTAACTTGCTTGGCGCTGATTTAATATCAAGGGATTTGTGTTTATTCGGGGATTTTACTACAGAGTAGCCTAAATCGGTGGTTGTAAGCTGTGAGCGTAATAAGGCCGCAGGCCTTATGTAGCGATCGCTTTTATCAATGCCACACTTCCCATGATACTCATCACTCGTTTCATGTTGTACGCCAGCACATGTAAGCTCATT
>CAIOPD010000139.1 GCA_903860085.1 uncultured Pseudomonadota bacterium | reverse complement strand
TTAGATATTTAACGAATATCTGTAAAATAAATTAATAACTATTTTAAAAATTATAATATCTGACTTTGACTGACTCCTTATGGCCCTTAGTACTTAGACGACCTATTAATTACATTGCCTAAAAGCAGACATTCTATAATGTTAAATGAGGAGATATCTAAAAATGGTATAATTACCATGTAATTTAGTTAGTAAGTTTTGTCCTTTTTTTGTCCTTTTTGATTAGGACAAAGGGTTAAAAGTTGTTGAGATAATATTCAAAGATGTCGTATCCAATGGGTTTAAGACCTATGGAGACTGTAGCTCAGTTGAATTGTGATTCCTGTTGTCGTGGGTTCGAGCCCCATCAGCCACCCCATCTTTTATAAGCCTCACAGTCTAGTGGGGCTTTTTTGTTTCTATTGACATAGAAATGATGTTCAATTAAATATCCTCAAATAACTGGTTTTATTCCAAAAATAAATCTGAAGATTACGAAATCGACGTAGGTTCTTTTGCATTTAAGCTAGACGCTTACTAAGTGCTAGCACTTATTGATTTTTAGGTTCTAAAGCGCAATTATTTTAATTAAATATGCGATTCTTCTATAGCCATAACCAGCCCATGTTTCAAAAAATGAGTAAAAATCGTTCATCTTATTGCGATGGGTATGGCATCTTTTTATCCTACACATGATTAATGCGTCTTGTATTTCAAATCAACAAGATACAAATACATTAATTGCTTTAGCTAACCAAATATTTTTTTGGGAAAACTTAAGGAGTACTTACTATGCAGTATAAAAAAATGGTTTTAATCACATTACTTACTTCATCAATGATTATGAGCGGGTGCTCCAACTTATCTACACGTCAAAAAAATGCTGCTGCAGGTGCAGCCATTGGGGGTGTGGCTGGTGCAGTTCTGACGGGTGGAAGCGCTTTTGGTACGGTTGGTGGCGCGGCCATTGGTGGAGTTATTGGGCATGGCGTGGATGGACTGACTAGTAAGAAAAAGTAGTGTTATTGAGCTACGTAGGTTATTTTCATATCAAGCGACTTTCATAAGAGTTGATTTTCCTATTTTACTTGCTCGTTTGGTAAATGTAGGTAAGCTTCCATAACTTATGAATGACAAACAACTTCTACGATACAGTCGCCACATTCTTTTACCGCAAGTCGGTTATGAAGGCCAAGATAAACTCGTTAATAGCCATGCGTTAATAGTGGGGGCGGGTGGCTTGGGGTCCCCTGTAGCACTATATCTCGCTGCTGGAGGCGTGGGTACGCTCACCATCTGTGATTTTGATGTAGTCGATTTAACCAATCTGCAGCGGCAAGTTGTGCATACCACTGAGGCGGTCGGTATAAATAAAGCCCTGTCAGCACAGCAAACTTTAGCCACGCTTAATCCAGACACTACGGTACATATAGTGACTAAAAAATCGACCACTCAGGAGTTTTCTAGATTAATCACAGAGGCCGATGTGGTAATTGATTGTAGTGATAACTTCGCAACACGTTATCTGTTAAATACGTTATGCGTTCAACTGAACAAACCTCTTGTATCAGGTGCGGCTATTGGTTTTGAGGGGCAGGTCACAGTATTTGATATGCGCAATGATGAAAGCCCCTGCTACCATTGCCTATTTCCAGACAATGGTGAAGAGACTGAAATGCGTTGTGCAGACAACGGAGTGTTTGCGCCACTAGTGGGTATGATAGGCACTACTCAAGCCGCAGAAGCCATGAAGTTATTAATGGGTATCGGTGAAAGCCTACAAGGGCGATTGCTGTTGCTTGATGTGCTCACAATGCAGTGGCGCGAAATCAAGCTTAGCAAAGATCTTGAGTGCAAGGTTTGTAATATTTAAACATCTGGACTATCAAGTCAGAATGATAGGGGTGAAACCTCACCACTACTAGCCTCCCACCAAACCCTTCACCGAAGCATTTAAATCAGATGATATTTTGGCATATCGATTAAGCGCTACAAAAAATAAACGATTTACATTTTACCTAGACAGAGTCTGCGACTGGAGCTCATTATTAATACCGATGGTGGCTGTGGTAAAATCATGCCTATATGAATACTGAAAACACCACCGCCAACGCTCACGAGCTAGCCAAGTCTTTTGATCCTAAAACCATAGAAAGTAAATGGTACGAATTTTGGGAAAGTAGTGGCTATTACGCCGCTGGCTTAGACCCCAGTAAAAAAGATAATTTCTGTATCTTGTTGCCACCACCTAACGTGACTGGCACCCTGCATATGGGCCATGGCTTTAATCAAACCTTGATGGATGCGCTTACTCGCTACCATCGTATGCGAGGCGACAACACTCTTTGGCAGCCAGGCACCGATCACGCCGGTATTGCGACGCAAATTGTTGTAGAACGCCAGCTTGATGCCCAAGGTGTGTCACGACATGATTTAGGTCGCGAAAAATTCTTAGAAAAAGTTTGGGAATGGAAAGAATACTCTGGTGGGAGCATTACCAAACAAATGCGTCGATTAGGCACTTCACCAGATTGGAGTCGTGAGCGCTTCACCATGGATGAAGGTTTGAACAAAACTGTCACCGAAACTTTTGTGCGCCTCTACAATGAGGGTTTAATTTACCGTGGCAAACGCTTAGTGAATTGGGACGTAAAGCTGGGCACAGCCGTTTCAGACCTGGAAGTGGTACAGGAAGAAGAAGATGGCTTTATGTGGCACATCAACTACCCGTTGGTGGAGGTTGATGCCAAGCTTGGATTGCAGCATTTAACCGTGGCGACTACTCGCCCAGAAACACTGCTGGGCGATGTGGCAGTGATGGTGCATCCAGAAGATGAGCGCTATGCGCATTTGATTGGGAAAGCCGTAAAGTTACCGTTATGCGATCGTGAAATTCCTATTATTGCCGATGATTATGTGGACCGTGAATTCGGCACAGGCGTGGTAAAGGTGACTCCGGCGCATGACTTTAACGACTATGCAGTAGGTCAGCGTCATAAACTACCGATCATTGGTATTTTAAGCTTAGATGGCAACGTCAACGAAGCTGCGCCATCGCAGTATCAAGGCATGGAGCGTTTTGCCGCGCGTAAGCAAGTCGTGCTGGATTTAGATGCACAAGGCTATTTAGTTAAGACTGATAAGCACAAACTCAAAGTTCCTCGCGGTGACCGTACTGGTGTGATTATTGAACCAATGCTCACAGACCAGTGGTTTGTAGCCATGAGTAAACCTGCCGCTGATGGCAAAAGTATCACGCAAAAAGCGCTTGATGTTGTGGCTAGTGGCGAAATTAAGTTTTATCCAGAAAATTGGGTCAACACTTATAACCAATGGCTCAATAATATTCAAGACTGGTGTATTTCACGCCAACTTTGGTGGGGCCATCAGATTCCAGCTTGGTATGCTGACAATGGCAAAGTCTATGTAGCACATGATGAAGCAGCAGCAGAATTGCTTGCGGCTAAAGATGGCTACAGTGGGAAACTTAAGCGCGATGAAGATGTGCTGGATACCTGGTACTCCTCAGCATTATGGCCTTTCTCAACCTTAGATTGGACCGGCGACGAAGCTAAAGATAAAGCCAATACCGCACTCAACTTATATCTACCATCTTCAGTGCTAGTCACCGGCTTTGATATTATCTTTTTCTGGGTAGCGCGGATGGTGATGATGACCACGCATATCACTGGCAAAATTCCGTTTAAGCATGTGTATGTGCATGGTTTGATTCGCGACGCAGAAGGCCAGAAAATGAGTAAGTCTAAGGGCAATGTACTTGACCCGATTGATTTAATCGACGGCATAGGCTTAGATGATTTAATTAAAAAACGTACGACAGGGTTAATGAATCCTAAGCAAGCCGAGCAGATTGAGAAGCGCACCCGTAAAGAATTCCCTGATGGCATTAACGCTTATGGCACCGATGCTTTACGATTTACTTTCGCTGCCTTGGCCTCGCCTGGTCGCGATATTAAGTTTGATTTGCAGCGTTGTGATGGCTATCGAAACTTCTGCAATAAATTGTGGAATGCCACTCGCTTTGTACTGATGAATACTGAAGGTCAAGACTGTGGCATGGAGCAATGCAGCACTCAGCCAGAGGGGTACTTAAGCTTCTCGCAAGCGGATCGCTGGATCGTATCGACGCTGCAACGTACTGAAGCGGAAGTGGAAAAAGCTTTTACTGATTACAGATTTGACTTAGCTGCCAAAGCCATTTATGAATTTGTCTGGGACGAATACTGCGATTGGTATTTGGAGCTTGCCAAAGTTCAAGTGCAGCAAGGTACTGATGCTGAAAAACGCGCAACACGCCGTACGTTATTGCGCGTGCTTGAAACCATCTTGCGTTTAGCCCATCCAATTATGCCGTTTATTACCGAAGAGATTTGGCAAACGATAGGTCCAATGAGTGGAAAAACTGGCGCTAGCATTATGCTTGAAGCCTATCCGCAAGCGCAGCCTAGCAAAATTGATGATGTGGCAGAAGGTTGGGTAAGCTTATTAAAACAAGCGGTTGATGCCTGTCGAAGCTTGCGTGGAGAAATGAGCATTTCTCCTGCAGCACGCGTGCCTTTGATTGCCGTAGGTGATGCCGCACAGTTGGCGCTTTATGCACCATACTTAAAAGCCTTGGCGAAACTCGAAGATGTCACTATTGTTGATGAGCTACCCGAAGCGGATGCACCTGTGATGATAGTTGAAGAATTTAAACTCATGTTAAAGGTTGAAATTGATCTTGCCGCTGAGAAAGAGCGTTTAAGTAAAGAAGTTGCTCGGCTAGAAGGTGAAATCAGCAAAGCCAACGCCAAGCTAGGCAATGAAAGTTTTGTTGCGCGCGCACCCGCAGCCGTGGTTGAGCAGGAGCAAGCAAGGGTGGCTGAGTTTAGTGCTAATCTAGAGAAGTTGAAAAGTCAGTTAGCTAAACTTAAGTAAAAGTTTGACTCACCCTAGTTCAATAAAAAAGGCGCTTAAAATTGAACTGCACCCCAAAAGTTGGACTAAACCTCCAACTGATTAAGGTGCATTTTTCATGTCTAAATATACGAAATCATTCAAGCTCCAGATAGTTAAAGATTACGAGTCCTCACATTTAGGGAGCTCCAGTTTCAGTAAGCAATATGGGGTTTCTAAATCTACTTTAGAGAATTGGGTCCGTGATTACCGTTTTTACGGATCTACGTGCTTCGACAAGCGCTTACAAAGCTACTCACTTGAATTCAAGTTGAAAGTGCTTAAGCACATGGAGGCGCATGGTTTGTCTTTGCCACGCACAGCGAATTTATTCAACATCCCCGCACCAAGTACAATTTTCACATGGCAACGGCTTTATCGTCTAGGCAGTGAGCCAGCTCTGCTATCATCCAAGCTAGGGAGGCCTGTGATGAATCAACCAAAAGATAAAATGGATAAAGCACCTAAGGACATGACGCAAGAGGAGTTGCTTGAGGAGGTTCTGAATCTTCGAGCGGAGCGTGATTACCTAAAAAAGTTACAAGCCTTAATTCAGCAAAAGAAATTGGCCGCAAAGCACAAGTCGCACTAATCGCTGAATTAAGGGATAAGCACGAACTGTCACGTTTATTGGCGGTGAGTTTATTAGCAAAAAGCACTTATTTCTACCACACCCATGCACGTCCTGACCGCTATACCGATGAGAAGCATTTGATAGCCAGCATCTATCATCAACACAAAGGGCGTTACGGCTATCGCCGTATAGGACTGGCTTTAAAGCGTTTGGGAGTTAATCTTAATCACAAGACCGTACAAAAGCTGATGCATCAGTTACACCTGAAGTCGATTGTGCGAGTGGCTAAGTACAAATCCTACAAAGGTAATGTTGGCAAAGTCGCACCCAACCATTTATCTCGGCAGTTTGTTGCAGCATCCCCTAATGAGAAATGGGTTACGGATGTGACTGAATTTAATCTCTCTGGGGTGAAAGTCTATCTATCCCCAATCCTGGATTTATATAACGCTGAAATCATCTCGTATGAAGTCACTAATCGGCCACAATATCTACTGGTTGGTAATATGTTAAGCAAAGCGATCGCTAAGCT
>CAIOPD010000138.1 GCA_903860085.1 uncultured Pseudomonadota bacterium | reverse complement strand
TTGTGGAGAGATTGTGCAACAAGACAACTCTGTGAAGCAAGAACTCACTGAGGAGACTTCGCATGAACACGCGTAGCTCGGTAGGAATCCTCGGCATTCATGCCGGGGAGGATGTCAATGGCACCATTTAAGCGTAGACTATCACAATGAAAGACACATTCACCTTAGATAAATTAATTGTAGAGTTTGATGTAGGTCTGCGTACTCTATTTGCTAAACCGCATAGCTTAAGGGCTCATCCGGATGCTGATATTGCAGAGGCCACACTCAATGCTACTGAGAAAAACCAAGTGGCTGCACTCATGCGGGTGAACCATACCGGCGAAGTGTGTGCGCAAGCATTGTATAGCGGCCAAGCGCTTACTGCACACCGTCCAACCATTACAGCCGCATTAAAGCAGGCTGCGCAAGAAGAAACAGAACATTTAGCGTGGTGCGAAACCCGCATCCAACAGTTAGGCGGACATACTAGCCTGCTTAACCCACTGTTTTATGTAGCATCGTTTAGCATGGGTGTAGTCGCTGGTGCTTTGGGTGACAAATGGAATTTAGGCTTCTTAGCAGAAACTGAAAAGCAGGTAGAGGCACATTTGGCCGACCATCTGCAACAACTTCCAGAAGCGGACCAAAAGACTCGAAATATTATTGAACAAATGCAGATAGATGAAGCCAAACATGCAGATCAAGCCATACAGTATGGCGCAGCTGAACTGCCAGAAGTGGCTAAATTTTTGATGCAAAAAGTTTCTAAGCTGATGACAATGGCAGCATATCGCCTATAGAAGTAATGTACCGACTTGATGAATGGTGGCAACAATCCGTGATTGTGTGTGCTCGCCATAGAATTATTAAAACAGAGGTTATTTGAATATGCAAAAATTTAGTGACGTATTGCTTACCTTAGATGATGCGTCGCATGTGCAGAGGATTGAGCTCTTCAACAGCGATGCAAGCCTAGCAGGTGTGATTGAAAATAAACCAGGTAGCCAAGGCTCGCTTAAGGTTTATTACCATCTGTTTCGCATGTATGGGGAGATTTCATTAGACGCCGCCGTTGAAGGGTTAAGCCTATTTGCAGAACACACAGAAGATGCAGAAAACTGCCCAGGCAAACATCCAAACGTCGATCGATTATTGAATATCTTGGAAGATGAAAAGCCACTTACGGTCAAGGTAAGCGAAAACGTAAGTTAAATACTTTCGGGCTCTATAATCTCAAAGTCATGGCTAATTGGACAAGCCTGACTCAACATAATCGATGCTGAGCAGTATTTTTCAGCGGATAAATTTACAGCACGCTCTACTTGCACTGGATTCAAACCAGTTCCAGTTAGTACAAAGTGTACATGGATTTTAGTAAATACTTTAGGGACTGTATCCGCACGGGTAGCTTCAATTTCCGCCACACAATTTACGATCGGTTGTCGTGCTTTTTTAAGAATAGCAACCACATCAAAAGATGTGCAGCCACCCATACCAATAAGTAACATTTCCATTGGACGCATGCCTATATTGCGGCCACCATTTTCTGGCGCGCCATCCAATACAACCGCGTGCCCAGATTCAGACTCGCCAACAAAGCTGACACCATCAATCCATTTAACTTTAACTTGCATATAGTCTTTCGCTGAGGCATTGATTGGCTAAAAGTGGAAACACTTTTAGCCTTATTAATTTAAATTATTTAACATCCAATAATTCAACATCAAAAATCAGATTGGCATTTGGTGGAATCGCACCGCCAGCACCACGTGCGCCATAACCCATTTCTGAAGGAATAATGAGTGTACGTTTACCACCAATTTTCATACCAGCAAAGCCTTCGTCCCAACCTTGAATCACTTGGCCGCCGCCCAAAAAGAAATTAAATGGTTGTTTACGGTCCAAGCTACTATCAAATTTCTTACCCTTACCACCTTCAGCAGCAGCATCGTAGATCCAGCCAGTGTAGTGTACGGTTACATTAAAGCCAGCTTCAGCCTCGCGGCCAGTGCCCACTTGTGTATCAATCTTCTGTAATGTTGTAATGTTTGCGCCTTGTGTCATTGCCGGTTTTTCCTGTGCATTTGAGGTTGATGTTGATTGTGCGTTACAGCCTGCGGTAAAGAAGCAAGCTGCGATTAAGCTGATTTTAAAACTAAGATTGCGTTTCATAGGGTATCCATGTGTGAAGCGTAAAATAATAAACCATGCGTATGATACTAGAAATCACCTGACAGTTCAGTATAGAAAGGTGGTTACTTATTGTGCATACACCCAAGTTAAGAGTGCGTCTTGCGCTGGCTTGATTAGCGCTACCTTCGCATCATTGACCATGAAAACTAGCACATAGCGCTGTCCATGGGACCCGAGCATATAGCCAGCTACTGTCGATACACCATTGATGCTTCCGGTTTTTAAGTGCGCCCTCCCCTGCAACCCGCTATCTTGCATGCGTTTTAATAGCGTCCCATCGACAGCTAATATCGGCAGCGAACTCATGAGTTCAGGCATCACTGGACTAAAATAGGCGCTAACCAGCAGTTGCCCCATATGTTGTGCGCTGATTCGCTCTATACGGGACAAGCCTGAGCCATTATCAATCACTAATTCATTAAAATTCAGACCCAAGGTCTTTAGCCATCGACTCACCAGTAAAGCGCCATTTGCCTCGGTGGCTGGCGCACCTAGTTTCTCAGCTGAAATACTGAGAAGTAATTGACGCGCCATTAAGTTATTACTCCACTTATTGATATCAGGTAAAATTTGTGCCAACGTTTTTGAGTCTTGTTGTAACAACTTCACCGCAGTGCTTGGTAGTGCATTTGGTGCATTAATAACTCGAAGTTTTCCACTAAAGCTCCCGCCTAACTCGCGCCATAATTTATGAAATACGGCGAGGGTAAAGTGTTGTTCATCTAGCACTAACAAGTCCAAATACTTCCCTCCACAGTTAGGTGCATATTCACCGCTAAAGGTAACCTGGGAACCATCAATGCTTGGCTTCACTTCATAGCGTAGATTATTGCGCCATGAGGCACAATCAATATTGTTGATTTTGAGTAAGTTACTCACTTTAACTTCTGTTAAATCTGGTTCAGGGCTAATATTGACCTGGTTGTCATCCGAATCAAAACGAAAACTAACGGCCTTCAAATTAACCGCCAGCGCGCTAGGGGTGGCGTTGTAGGCGCGGGTAGTCTCTGTATCGAAAGTATTAGTGGCTAGTAATTTAAGTGCAAAGTAACTGTTATCTACAATGAGGTCACCTTTAATTTCTTTAATACCAAGCTGGCGCAAACTATTGAGTAACCGCCAAAAATCTCCAGTCATTAGGCTCGGATCGCCATAACCCTTAATATACAAATTGCCTTCTAATACGCCATTTTGCGGTTTTCCGTCGCTATACACTTCTGTTTTCCAGCGATAGTTAGGTCCCAGCATAGCTAGCCCCGCATAGCTAGTGAGCAATTTCATGGTACTGGCTGGGTTAAGCGCTACCCCTTCCTGATGCGCAATTATTGCCGGCTTAATTTGATCTGGTTGCTCGGGCAAAGCCTGCACATAAACTGACACACTATCTGATGACAACCCTATTTTCTTTAAGGCATCAGTTACTGTGGCAGGCAATTCGGCTAAAGCCACCCGTGGCAGACATAAAGCCAAAATCAAGAATATTTTCTTCATCGCGTTAAGCATCATTACATACTTGCAGTCACTGCAGTCAGGGCGGTTTCAAGCATAAAATCTATTTCAGACTCACTTATAATATAAGGCGGCATGAAATACACGGTATTACCGATTGGGCGAAGTAGCAGGCCATGCGCCAAGGCTTTGCTATAGCAATCTCGGGCGAAGTTAGGGTTCTGCGTTTGCACATCAAACGCCACAATCATGCCTTGCTTTCTTAAATGCACAATATTAATATCCACTGAAGCAATCCGCTGCTGTAGCTGACTATACATATAAGTTGATGTATGCTGATTTTGTTGCAGCACAAGATCCGACTCAAATATAGCCAAGGTTGCTAACGCAGCGCTACAGGCTAGAGGATTCCCTGTATAGCTATGGCTATGCAAAAAGCCTTTACTCGTGATGTCATGATAAAAAGCTCGATAAATAGTATCTGTTGTGAGTACCGCAGATAAAGGCAAATAACCGCCAGTAATACCTTTGGATAAACAAATAAAATCTGCAGTTATTTCAGCCGACTCGCAGGCAAACATGGTGCCAGTTCGCCCGAATCCAACTGCAATTTCATCGGCAATTAAATGTACTTGATATTGTGAGCAAATTTCACGCGCCCGGCGTAAGTACACTGGGTGATACATCCCCATACCAGCGGCGCACTGCACCAAAGGCTCTACGATAAACGCTGCTAGCTGCGCATGATTTTCATGTACATAAATTTCTAATTTTTCAGCACAGCGTAAAGCAAAATCTTCAGCACTTTCACCTACTGCAGCCAATCTAAAATCAGGGCTAGGCATTTGTGCCGATTGGATTAAAAGTGGCGCATAGGTGTCTTTAAAAATTGCCACATCGGTAACACTGAGTGCACCCAAAGTCTCGCCATGATAACTATTTTGCAGGCTAATAAATTGGGTTTTATCTGGCTGATTGCTATTGCGCCAATAGTGAAAGCTCATTTTGAGCGCAATTTCGGTAGCGCTAGCACCGTCGCTAGCATAAAAAGCATGGCCCAAGCCAGTGAGGTCGGTCAAACGCTCAGACAACGCGACAACCGGCTCATGGGTACAGCCCGCCAACATGACATGCTCAAGCGTATCTAGTTGCTGCTTAATCGCATCTTTAATACGTGGGTTATTATGGCCAAATAAGTTCACCCACCATGAACTCACTGCGTCTAAATACCGATTGCCATTGGCGTCATAAAGCCACACACCATCGCCCCTATGAATCGCTAGCAAAGGAAAATCTTCATGCTGCTTCATCTGCGTGCATGGGTGCCATACAGCATGCATGGAGCGGGACAATAAAGTTTCATTACTCATAATGGATAACGCGCTGCTATCAGGTGTTAACTTTAGGCTTTCTTCACGAACTCAGACTTTAGCTTCATGGCTCCGATGCCGTCAATTTTACAATCAATGTCATGATCACCATCTACTAGTCGGATGTTTTTGACTTTGGTACCGACTTTTACTACCAACGATGACCCTTTGACTTTAAGATCTTTAATCACGGTAACGGTATCGCCATCTTGCAATACATTGCCGTTGGAGTCGCGAATTACACGCGCATCATCGGCACTTTCGGAAGCGCCAGCTTTGGGCCATTCATGCGCACACTCAGGGCAAACATATTGATCACCATCTTCGTAGGTGAATTCGGAACTGCATAACGGACACTTAGGTAAATCGCTCATAGATACTTTCTTTACAATTAAAAAATATTAAAAAAATTAATACATCGCTTATTTAAGGCGCTGGATTCATCATGGTCAAATGCAGTAGCTCAATTTCCTGCATGACTTCTGGCGACAATTTAACTTGCCATGCGTCTATATTATCTTTTAGCTGCCCCATGGTGGTAGCGCCAATGATAGTGCTGGTGACAAACCATCGGTGATAGACAAAGGATAATGCCATTTGCGTTGGTGTCAGACCATACTGTCTCGCCAGCTTGGCATATGCAGTGCTAGCCGGAACCACATTAGGCTTCTTGTAGCGTTGTGCATACCCCAAAAATTGCGTTACGCGCCCTTTAGCAGCAGGATCATCTATATATTTAGCTGTTAAATGGCCAAAGGCTAATGGAGAATAGGCAAGCAAGCTTACATTTTCACGGCATAACACTTCAGACATACCAAATTCCATACCGCGATTAATCAGGTTGTAGCAGTTCTGCACGCTGGCGATAGTTGGCAGATTATACTCTTTGGCAATACGTAAAAACTCCATCACACCCCATGGCTGCTCATTAGAAAGGCCAATATAACGCACTTTGCCTTCTTGAATTAATTCGGCCAGCGTTTCCAGCTGATTTTGTATTGACACCCAAGCATGCTGTTCGCCCTGCTGGTAAATACCAGACACATATTCATTGGCCGGATCAAATAGATACTGTCCAAACATCGGCACATTACGCTCGGGCCAATGCAGTTGATAGACATCTATATAGTCTGTTTGCAGACGTTTTAGCGAACATTCAATCGCAGCACGAATGTTGACTCGATCTAAAGAGGGGGGGCCACCGCGTATCCAATGCATTCCACGGCGTGGACCGGCAACTTTTCCACCCAAAACAATCTGGTCACGCGCTTGTTTTTTAAGCCAAGTGCCTACCATGGTTTCAGTGCGAGTATAGGTTTCTGCCTTGGGTGGCACAGGGTACATCTCTGCGGTATCAATAAAATTAACACCTTGCGCTAGCGCATAGTCTAACTGCTCGTGCGCATCGGCTTCGGTATTTTGGTCTCCGTAAGTCATAGTGCCCAAACAAACTGCTGAGACTTTAAGATTGGTATTTCCTAATTGACGGTATTCCATGACTTAATGTAACACTTGCTGAGTTGAGATTACGTCGGCTTGTGTATTGTTCGCCGATTTTGGCAAATCCCACCCAGCTTCGCGAGTTGAAAGTTGCACCATACTAAGCACAGCCTGCACCAGTTCTGAAGTGAGTGCCATTTTTACAGTTTGTCCATTTTGGCAGTGTAACTCTAACTGGGATGGTTGGCCTTCGGCGCTAGCAATCACACATTGCATTGCGATTAGCGGTTGGTCAGATCTTGATTCTCGGTCTGTCATATACACTGATTTAAAGTCCATGTGCTGCTTAGATTCTTGTTCGGCTGCTTCTCGTGCAAAACTCTCTATGGCTTGATTTTTACTATTCAGTATTGGCGATGAAACTAACTCTTGGGCGCTAGCGACTTGTTGCCCTACTCTATTTTGCAGTAACTCAGACATTATTTTACAAATACGACGAGTAATCCATACCGCAATCTCTGACTGATCCGCAAGCCCTAGCTTCAGCAATAAACGATCTTCTTGGTCGTTATAGCCAAGGTTGATTTGTTCAATCGCTGATTCATTTTGTTTCATGTGCGGACTTCGCTAAATAGTTGTTATACAGCATAAGGTTTTTGACAAATAATTTCCACTATCAAATCCAATATAAACCCCAATAATCCTTCATTACAAGCACTCTTAAGCGACTTTTTTTATAGATGCGCTCTTGAAATAACAAGCTATGACCCCATCACTAGCACTCTATAGGTTTGAGTGCTAAAATTGCGCTCGCTCTGAATGGTGAAGTATTCCCATTTGCAATACAACCGCATAACTCTCATTTGATTGAGTTTTGTTAAATATTTAAGTAGCTTAATTAGTTTGTGTCATTTAATTTTTGGAGAAATCGTATGAAAATTCGTCCTTTACACGACCGCGTAATTGTTAAACGTTCTGAAGAAGAGCGTACAACTGCATCAGGCATTGTTATTCCTGATAGCGCAACAGAAAAACCGGACCAAGGCGTAATCCAAGCTATTGGTTCAGGCAAAAGAGATGACAGTGGCAAGCTGATCGCTTTAGACGTTAAAGTCGGCGACAAAGTATTATTCGGCAAATATGCTGGCCAAACCGTTAAGGTCGATGGCGAAGAGTTACTAGTGATGCGTGAAGAAGACATCATGGCGATTGTTGAATAATTCAACAAATTTATAGCTTGATTTATATTCAATCAAATTAAGAACTATCAGGAGAATTTAAGATGGCAGCAAAAGACGTAAGATTCGGCGACGAAGTTCGCCAAAAAATGACTAACGGTGTAAATATTCTAGCTAACGCCGTTAAAGTTACTTTAGGTCCTAAAGGCCGCAACGTAGTGTTAGAGCGCTCATTTGGCGCACCAACCATCACTAAAGATGGCGTTTCTGTCGCTAAAGAAATTGAATTGAAAGACAGATTTGAAAACATGGGTGCTCAAATGGTAAAAGAAGTGGCTTCAAAAACTTCTGATATCGCTGGTGACGGCACAACAACAGCGACAGTTCTGGCCCAAGCAATTATTCGCGAAGGCATGAAATCAGTTGCTGCTGGTATGAACCCTATGGATTTAAAACGTGGTATTGATAAAGCAGTAGCTGCAGCCATTGCAGACTTAAAAGCACAATCAAAACCATGTACTACCAGTAAAGAAATCGCTCAAGTTGGCTCTATTTCAGCAAACTCAGATGAAGCTATCGGCAAAATCATTGCAGATGCAATGGACAAAGTAGGCAAAGAAGGTGTGATTACTGTTGAAGACGGTTCAGGCTTAGAAAGCGAGTTAGATGTAGTTGAAGGTATGCAGTTTGACCGTGGCTACTTATCTCCTTACTTTATCAACAATCAAGAACGTCAAATTGCATTGTTAGATAACCCATATGTATTGTTGCATGATAAAAAAATCTCAAACATTCGCGATTTATTACCAACTTTAGAGCAGGTAGCTAAATCAGGTCGTCCATTATTAATTATTGCTGAAGATGTTGATGGTGAAGCTCTAGCGACACTAGTTGTGAATAATATCCGCGGCATTTTGAAAACAACAGCAGTTAAAGCGCCTGGTTTTGGTGATCGCCGTAAAGCGATGTTAGAAGATATTGCCATGTTAACTGGCGGTACTGTGATTGCTGAAGAAGTGGGCTTGAAACTTGAAAACGTTACCCTTGAGAACTTAGGTCAAGCTAAACGTATTGAAGTGGGTAAAGAAAACACAATCATCATTGATGGCCATGGCGTTGAAGCTAATATCAAATCACGTATTGCACAAATCAAAACTCAAATTGAAGAAGCTTCTAGCGACTACGACCGTGAGAAACTACAAGAACGCGTAGCTAAATTAGCTGGTGGTGTTGCAGTTATTAAGGTGGGCGCAACAACTGAAATCGAAATGAAAGAGAAAAAAGCCCGTGTTGAAGATGCATTGCACGCAACACGTGCAGCAGTTGAAGAAGGTATTGTGGCTGGTGGTGGCGTAGCTTTAATTCGCGCCCGTGCTGCTATTGCTAAAGTAAAAGGCGATAACCACGATCAAGATGCTGGCGTTAAGATTGTGTTACGTGCTGTTGAAGAACCATTACGTCAAATCGTGCAGAATGCAGGTGTTGAGCCATCAGTTGTTGTAAACAACGTAGCTGCTGGTAAAGACAACTATGGCTATAACGCTGCTAACGAAACATACGGCGATATGATTGAAATGGGTATTCTGGATCCAACTAAAGTAACGCGTTCAGCATTGCAAAATGCTGCATCAGTAGCTGGTTTAATGCTTACTACTGATTGTATGGTAGCTGAATTACCTAAAGAAGACGGTCCAGCAATGGGCGGTGGTGACATGGGTGGTATGGGCGGCATGGGCGGCATGATGTAATTGAGTTGCAGCAAACTTTCAACTAACGGCAGTTAGCTGCAAAGACGAAATTAAGATTTCGTCACTCTCAATAAAACAAGCCCCGCAATTGCGGGGCTTGTTTTTGCCTATCGTTTATTGACCAGGAAGCTATAGATTTAGAAAAACTCCTTACCTAATCTTCACTTTGGTGATAATCAACATAAAATTTTCGCAATGCAGACCTTTAAAAACTTCTCTTCCGAGCCATACCAGACCGTAGTATACCTAACGCATTATTTCATTGGACTTTATTGATACAGGTCAAGCGCCTACTCAACTATAAGTACAAACTACGATAAGCAGTTGCATCCTAATTTTAATCGTTAATTATGGAGAGTTATCATGCGTTGCAAAAAATCATTAATTACCGCCCTCCTTGGTTTATTCATAGTCTTGAGTGGGTGTTCAAATTTATCAACACGACAAAATAATGCAGCTGCAGGCGCAGCTGTTGGCGGTCTAGCTGGAGCAGTTTTGACTGGAGGCAGTACCTTAGGTACGGTTGGTGGTGCTGCTATTGGTGGCATTATTGGAAATGGCGTGGATGAGGTAACACCTAATAAAAAATAGCACTACTGGCACGTGGCAGCCGCCCAAAAAAAGTATATTTTCATGAAATTCTGAAATAAAAATTAACTTTGGTAAATTAAATGTCTTAAGCGTTTGCAGGCAATAAAAGTGATAACTATCTTAAATAAAGTATTGTGGTCTTTAATTGAAAAAAGGCGCCTAAAGCGCCTTTTCTAGTCATTTAAACTTATTCTGATATTTTCTTAAGATTATCTAAACCACCACGATAAACGCTAGTCATCGTTTTAACTGCTGATTCGTCATCTTGGCCCGCAGCTGGAGTGGGTGCAGTATCTTTACGATTGAATGTACCTGTCCAGACTACTAAAGTTTTGTCTTTACCTTGCGCTTTTACGCTTACGGTTGAAACATAGCTTGATACAGGTAGTACACCTTCAATAATTGAGTATTTAAAGCTGTGTTTTTTTGCGCTATAAGCTAACAACTTTTCTTTGATAGTGCCACCATCTTGCAATGTTAATAAACGCTCTGCACCAACTTTATTGTTAGTACCACTAACGATTTCTGTTGACTTGACAGCTGGATGCCATGCACCTAAGTCATTGAAGTTGCTTACTGTAGTCCATACTTTTGCAGCAGGTGCGTTGATAGTTACTTCTTCATGAGCTGCAAGGCTCTTTGCTTCATCCGCAAATGCGTTGAATGCTGAAGTTGCTAATAATGAAGCAAGTAATAAATTGTATTTCATTTGTTATTCCCTTTATTTTTATATGTATACCGTACGGTATATAGATTAAGTAAGTTTCTATAAGAATTAGTTCAACTTATTTTTAAATAATATGTCTCAAAGATATATTTATCGTCCGCTTGGGTCGGAAGTGACTAAATTAAGTGTCTGCTTTATGAAAAAATATCGTTTGTGATGTCTCAGCAAAGTATATTTCTTCAATGATTTTACTTAGCCGGCATTCATGAAGATTAATAGCGTTAAGTTTTACAGTCAGCTCATAATGAACTCATACGAACAAGACATGTTGTCTGTTCAACCAGTTAAAGACTTTGGAGAATTATTATGTGGACTACACCAGCAGCTACAGAAATGCGTTTTGGCTTTGAAGTTACAATGTACGTAATGAACAAGTAATCTGCCTTACCGAATAAATAGCCTATTCAGAAATGAGTAGGCTTTTTTTGTATCTAAATTAGTTAGCAACTTTAATTGTTCTGACCGTCATGACCGTCCGCTTAGGGTCGAGGCTGTGTCAAAACGCTTTAATTAGATCAATAAAGCACAGCTTAACTTGCTTGGCGCTGATTTAATATCAAGGGATTTGTGTTTATTCGGGGATTTTACTAAAGAGTAGCCTAAATCG
>CAIOPD010000137.1 GCA_903860085.1 uncultured Pseudomonadota bacterium | reverse complement strand
GTGGATAACCTCAGTGGTAAGCTCTATTTTATTGTGTATGCCAATCCAGCTGAAACCGATGCTTATGCTAAAGCACAGGCGCGCCTAACTGACTTATTAGCGATGCTCAGAACTTCGGTTGCCATTCCAAAAGCAGTAGCCACTGAAAAAACAGTTGCCAGTTCGGAGTTTGGTGAAGAAAACTTCAAGGCAGCGGTCAAGTCTGCACAGCAGTACATTTTAGAGGGAGACATTATGCAGGTGGTATTGTCTCAGCGGATCTCGCAAAAGTTTAGTGCACCACCGCTATCTTTATATCGCGCTTTACGTAGTCTAAATCCATCCCCATATATGTTTTACTACGACATGGATGACCACCATGTGGTTGGTGCATCGCCAGAGATTTTAGTGCGCTTGGAAAATGGCACTGTAACGGCGCGTCCGATTGCAGGCACACGCCCGCGCGGCAAAGATCGTGAACATGATTTGGCCTTGGCTGAGGAATTGCTAGCCGATCCTAAAGAGCGCGCAGAACATGTGCAGCTAATGGACCTAGGCCGCAACGATGTCGGCCGCGTAGCGGTCACTGGTTCGGTAAAAGTGACTGATAATATGATGATAGAGCGTTACTCGCATGTGATGCATATTGTCAGTAATGTAGAAGGCAAGCTCAAACTAGGCATGGATGCCATTGATGTAATTAAAGCAACCTTTCCGGCGGGGACTGTCAGCGGCGCGCCTAAAGTGCGAGCGATGGAAATTATTGATGAATTAGAACCTAGCAAGCGCGGCATTTACGCTGGCGCCGTCGGCTACTTGGGTTTTAACGGCGATATGGATGTGGCGATTGCGATTAGAACAGGCGTGATTAAAAACAACATGCTCTATGTTCAGGCGGGAGCTGGCATCGTCGCCGATTCCGTGCCGCAAAGCGAATGGGATGAAACGCAAAACAAAGCACGCGCAGTATTGCGCGCGGCAGAGTTAGTACAAGAAGGTCTGGATTTAAACTAAATGCGATTTAAACTTTAAGCATTGCGCCGCAATGCTTAAAGTGGTCTTGGTCGTTAAGCCTTAAGTTTTTTCATCAACAAGTCGTTGACCTGCGCTGGGTTGGCCTTGCCTTTAGACGCCTTCATGATCTGTCCGACTAGGGCATTAAAGGCTTTTTCTTTACCGGCTTTGTACTCTTCCACCATGGCGACATTGGCTGCTAAAACCTCGTCAATAATGGCTTCAACAGCACCACTATCAGACATTTGTTTTAGTCCTTTGGCTTCGATAATTGCATCAGCATTACCTTCTCCGATCCACATAGCTTCAAATACTTCTTTGGCAGCATTGTTAGAAATGGTGCCGTCAGTAATGCGATGGAGTAATTGCGCTAGGGCTTCTGCTGGAACTGCTGAGCTGGATATGCTTTTATCTTCGGCGTTCAGTTTAGCGGAGACATTCCCCGTGACCCAGTTTGCGGCTTGCTTAGCTTCGGCGCCTGCTTTCACGGTGGCTACAAAGTAATCAGCCAAACCGCGTGAGCTAGTAAGCGCGCCGGTATCGTAGCTAGATAATCCATACTCAGCTTCAAATCGCGCTTTCATTGCTTCCGGCAACTCAGGCATGCTAGCCTGCACACGCGCTTTATCTTCAGCAGAAATCATTAAAGGTAATAAATCAGGATCTGGGAAGTAGCGGTAATCGTTAGCCTCTTCTTTGCTGCGCATGGCGCGGGTTTCACCAGTATCTGGGTTAAATAACACAGTGGCTTGATGAATGGAGCCGCCGTCTTCCAGCGTTTCTATCTGCCAGCGTGTTTCATATTCGATAGCTTGCTGCATAAATTTAAAAGAATTCAAATTCTTAATTTCACGCCTAGTTCCTAGTTTTTCGCTGCCCTTATGACGCACAGATACATTGACGTCGCAACGGAAGCTACCTTCTTGCATATTGCCATCGCAAATGCCAATCCACTGCACTAGTTCGTGCAACTGTTTGGCATAGGCCACTGCTTCTGCGGCTGAGCGCATGTCTGGCTCAGTCACAATTTCTAATAATGGTGTGCCGGCACGGTTCAAGTCAATGCCGCTCATGCCTTCTACTGCCCCATGTACCGATTTCCCAGCATCTTCTTCTAAGTGCGCGCGGGTGATATTGATTACTTTTTCATAGGCTGGTTTTTTGCCCTGTGCTGGCACTTGAATGGTTACAGCGCCCTTGCCAACCACTGGCAATTCAAATTGGCTGATTTGGTAGCCTTTAGGCAGGTCTGGATAAAAATAATTTTTACGCGCAAATACCGAGCGTTGGGCAATTTCAGCATTGATCGCCAAGCCAAATTTAATCGCACACTCTACGGCTTGTTTGTTCAGTACCGGCAGTACACCAGGTAATGCAATACTGACTTCACACGCTTGTGTATTGGGTTCGGCACCGTATTTAATTGGCGCGCCCGAGAAAATTTTCGTATTCGTTTGTAGTTGGGTATGTGTTTCTAACCCGATGACGACTTCCCATTCCATATTTTTTCTAGCCTTATGCGCGTTTCAAATCAGGCATTTGTTGATGCCAGTCTGTGACTTGTTGGTACTGATGCGCGACATTAAGCATACGCGCTTCATCAAAATAATTGCCTATAATTTGTAAGCCTACTGGTAGGGCTGGGCCGTCTTTTGCTTGTGCAAAACCGGCGGGTAAACTCATGCCTGGCAGTCCGGCCAAGTTGGTTGAGATTGTGTAAATATCTTGCAAATACATGGCAACTGGGTCGTCCACTTTTTCCCCAGCTTTAAAGGCAGTGGAGGGCGCAGCTGGACCCATAATCACATCACATTGTTTAAATGCTTCGATGAAATCTTGGGCGATTAAGCGGCGAATTTGTTGGGCTTTTAGATAGTAGGCATCGTAATAACCGGCACTCAATACGTAGGTTCCAATTAAGATGCGGCGCTTCACCTCGGCACCAAAGCCCTCAGCGCGACTCTTATTGTACATATCGTTAAGGTCGGTATATTCAGCAGCGCGGTGGCCATAGCGCACACCATCGTAGCGAGATAAATTGCTTGATGCTTCTGCTGGTGCTAGTACGTAATATACTGGAATTGACAAGCCGGTATTAGGAAGCGAAATATCAATAATCTGCGCACCTAGTTTTTTATAGACATCAATTGCTGCGGTAATCACTTGCGCCACGCTCGCGTCTAAACCTTCAGCAAAGAACTCCTTAGGCAAACCGATTTTTAGACCAAGTAAAGGCTGATCAGTCTGCGGCTTGTTAAGTTCACGGCTGTAATCTTCTTTATCACGTTGAAGGCTAGTGGAGTCACGTTCATCAAAACCGGCCATCACGTTCATCATCAAGGCGCAGTCTTCTGCGCTTTTGGCCATTGGGCCGGCTTGATCCAGGCTGGAAGCAAAGGCAATCATGCCGTAACGTGACACTACGCCGTAGCTTGGTTTTAATCCGGTCAGTCCACAAAGTGAGGCTGGCTGGCGTATTGAGCCACCAGTATCGGTGCCCGTTGCTGCTGCACACAAGCGAGCGGCTACGGCCGCTGCGCTACCGCCGCTACTGCCGCCAGGGACATGATCAAAGCTCCATGGATTTTTAACGCCACCAAAATAACTGGTTTCATTAGAAGACCCCATGGCAAACTCATCCATATTGGTTTTACCTAAGTTCACCGCACCGGCTTGATCAAACTGCGTGATCACATGCGCATCGTAAGGCGCAATAAAATTCGCCAGCATTTTTGACCCGCAAGTGGTTTGCCAGCCTTGGGCACAGAAAATATCCTTTTGCGCTAGAGGGATGCCAGTCAGTGCAGTTGCATTACCAGCTGCAATGCGCACATCCGCAGCTTTGGCCTGCGCCAAGGTCTTCCCTTCATCTAAGGCAATGTATGCATTAATGCTAGGATTGTATTGCGTAATGCGGGTAAGGAAGCTTTGCGTAAGTTCAACGCTAGATATTTTTTTAGCTTGCAACATACTGGCAAGCTGTTTTAGGCTGCTATTTATCATAATTCGACAACTTTATTAATTGATTTTATTCGATCACTTTGGGAACAAGATACAGGCCGCCAGCCACTGCTGGTTGTGTAGATCCGTTGCCTAGCATGGGGGCATTTTTTTGAAAAGCCTCGCGCTGATTGGTTTTAGTCACGACATCATCGCGTAGGCGCTGATGAAGTTCTTGGGCATGCGACATGGGCACAATGCCAGTGGTATCCACTGCTTGCATTTGCTCAATCAAGCCTAAAATCCCAGTGAGTTTACTTAAGGTAGCAGTCGCTTCGCTTTCGCTGACCTCAATACGCGCTAGGTGCGCAATTTTTTTAATATCTTCAATACTCAGAGCCATGCTGGAAAAATCCAAAATTTAATGGGTGCGGTTAGATGAATTTATTGATGTTGTGATGTTTTAATGCTTCTGTTTCTTAACAACATGCGATTACATCTTAATTTCTAACACAATTTCGGGTATTATACCTTGTTTTAAGCGTGCCCTTATTGTACTAAAAGATTAAGCGGGCGGCTGGCCTTAACCACGCAACAATCCACAGGAAAAACATAATGTTCGGTTCTTTAAATAGTTATTTTTCAAACGACCTTGCCATTGACTTGGGCACTGCAAATACCCTTATTTATGCGCGTGGCAAAGGCATCGTATTAGATGAGCCTTCAGTCGTCGCTATTCGCCTTGATGGCGGCCCTAACGGCAAAAAAATTCTGCTAGCGGTTGGCGCTGAAGCCAAGGGCATGCTCGGACGTGCGCCGGCCAATATTCAAGCAATTCGCCCAATGAAAGATGGCGTCATTGCCGATTTCACTATTACAGAACAAATGCTTAAGTATTTTATTCGACGTGTGCATGACTCACGTTGGTTTTCACCTAGCCCACGTATCATTATTTGCGTACCTGTGGGCTCTACCCAAGTAGAGCGCCGTGCCATTAAAGAGTCAGCCGAACGTGCTGGTGCTAAGCAAGTATTTTTGATTGAGGAGCCAATGGCTGCGGCGATTGGTGCTGGTATGCCAGTTTCTGAAGCGACCGGATCGATGGTGGTAGACATTGGCGGCGGTACAACTGAAGTGGGCGTGATTTCACTTGGCGGTATTGTTTACGCAAAATCTGAGCGTGTGGGTGGTGATAAGTTTGACCAAGCTATTATTGATTACATTCGTCGTAACTACGGCATGCAAATCTCTGAGCCTACAGCTGAAGCTATTAAAAAGAAAATTGGATCTGCATTCCCAGGCTCAACAGTATTAGAAATGGAAGTCACTGGACGCAACTTGGCTGAAGGTTTGCCGCGTAAATTTACGATTTCTAGCAATGAGATTCTAGAAGCATTAACTGAGCCATTAAATGCCATTGTTGGCGCTGTTAAGTCTGCGTTAGAGCAA
The DNA here is from genome assembly GCA_903860085.1 of uncultured Pseudomonadota bacterium. Taxonomy (GTDB): domain Bacteria; phylum Pseudomonadota; class Gammaproteobacteria; order Burkholderiales; family Methylophilaceae; genus Methylotenera. The sequence continues at coordinate 6,517 of CAIOPD010000137.1, read as the reverse complement.
ACCCCTCCTGAGTTAGGTGCAGATATTGCCGAAAAAGGCATGGTACTGACCGGGGGTGGTGCATTGTTGCGTGATCTTGATCGTCTTTTAGTCGAAGAGACTGGCCTGCCGGTAATCGTGGCTGAAGATCCGCTGACCTGTGTAGCGCGTGGATGTGGTCGTGCACTTGAGGAAATGGATAAGTTGGGCAGTATATTTGCTTACGAATAATCTGTGATTAGCATTAGATTTTAGGCCGTTCGCGGCCTAATTTCATTAAAGAAATCTAAGGGCAGTCACTGTCTATTTTTTTAAGTGTCACAATTTAACCAGCCTAGATTTAGCTAACAGAGATAATCGGCATCGCTTAAACATGATCAAAGGCTTTAATCATAAACTTGAACAGCAACCCGCCCCCGCGTTTTTTGTGCGGGGCCCGAGTAGCTTTGCGCGGTTAGCATTTTTTTCCGCATTATCAATAGCGCTTATTGCCACCGATTCTAGGTTGCAATATCTCGCTGCCTTACGTCAAGATTTGGTCGCTTTACTGCAGCCCTTACAGACGGTGGCAAACGCGCCAGCCCAGCTTTATCGAAATACTGATGAGTACTTCACGGCCCATCACAATCTGCTCAATCAAAATCGACAATTTAAACAACAGTTACTAAAACAAGACGCTGCCCTGCAACGATTAAGCACCTTAATGTTGGAGAACGAGCATTTGCGCAATTTGTTGCAAGCCAACAAAGCTTTGGAAGAAAGCAGTATTGTGGGTGAAATTGTGCATATTGGGCGTGATCCATTCACTAAGAAAGTCATTGTTAATCGAGGAGACAACGATCACGTAGTGGCAGGCGCAGCGGTAGTCGATGCAGTCGGCGTGATTGGTCAAGTGACCCGTACTTACAGCGGCAGTAGCGAAGTGACGTTGATTACGGACACCTCGCTGGCAATCCCGATTCAGGTGGAGCGTAACGGTTTGCGCGCCATTGCTTTCGGTCATGGGCGTGACCAAACCTTGGATTTACCATTTCTGCCCGCCAATGTGGATATTCGCCGCGGTGATGTGTTGGTAACCTCTGGTATTGATGGTGTTTACCCTGCCGGCCTTAAAGTCGCCAGCGTGACGGAAGTTAAAATTAGCGCAGATTCACCGTTTGCGCGCATCGTTGGCGTACCGACGGGCGGTGTAGAAAATCATAGTCAAGTATTGTTGGTCAGCTTGGCGCATAGCGAGATGTGGGAGGGTGATGAAGTGATTACAACGCCTAAACCGTCAACCAAAAGAACACGCGGGAAGCCCGCGCCAGCAACTAATAATCCGAGCAAAATTCATGCACCCCAGTAAGCTTCAATCATTGTGTTTGTCATTATTGATCGCTTACATTGCGATTTTGTTGCCATGGTCAGGGATAGGTCTGACTTTGCGCCCAGATTTTTTATTATTGGTGATTATTTTCTGGATGATACGAGCACCGAATCTATGCAATATCGGTACTGCATGGGGCGTAGGGTTGCTGATGGATTTAGCCTCTGGCGGTGTGTTTGGTCAGTATGCTTTGGCCTATACAATCGCCGCATTTTTTGCAGCAACATATCAACGTCGGTTAGTGCTGTTTAATCACTATCAACAATTGCTTTATGTATTTTTGTTGCTGTTAACTTCACAAATCAGCCTGTTGGTTTTGAAAATGTTTACGGGCTCACAACCAGCGGGTTGGCAATATTTCTTGCCTAGTATTAGTGGCGTTTTATTATGGCGTATTGCCTTGATGTTGGGCTTGAAAACAGGCGCTCGCTCGAGTGGCGCTTGATTCTGGACATAATCACTTTATGTCCGATTGTTAAACATGCGCCCTGAAGTTAAAGACTATCTGTATGAGCAATATCATTTCAAGCTTAGGCTAGGATTTACCGCATTTGCCGTCATCGGTTTATTTGTGTTGTTGGCTTTCCGTTTTTTCTATCTGCAGATTGCGCAGTATGCGCATTACCAAACCCTTGCTGAAAACAATCGCATTTCTTTAGTGCCTATCGTCGCTAATCGCGGCTTAATTATTGATAAAAATGGTGTGGTTCTAGCGCACAACTTTTTTGTGTACACCTTGGAAATCACCCCATCAAAAGTCAAAGATTTGGAAGCAACTATTACGGGTCTTAGCCAATTCGTTGAAATTGGCGCGCTTGATCGTAAGCGCTTTAATAAATTTCGTGCACAAAGCCGTAATTTTGAAAGCTTGCCGATTCGGACCCATCTCAATGAGTTGGAGGCAGCCAAGTTTGCCGTGAATCATTACCGCTTTCCAGGAGTGGAAATTAAATCACGCCTATTTAGGCACTACCCACTAGGCAAGTTGGGTTCGCACATGGTCGGTTATATAGGAAGAATCAATGATAATGACTTGGTCGGCCTTGAGAAAAGCGATCAGCTTTCCAATTACAAGGGCTCAGACCATATTGGAAAAAGTGGTTTAGAGCAGTTTTACGAAACCTATTTGCATGGCACTACCGGTTTTCAACAAGTTGAAATTGATGCGGATGGCCATGCGGTGCGTGTGTTATCTAGCACTTCACCAACCCCTGGTGACAATCTGATTCTATCTGCGGATAGCAAAATGCAGGAAATTGCTGAAACTGCATTTGGTAATCGTCGCGGCGCCTTGGTGGCCATTAACCCCAAAACGGGTGAAGTACTTAGTTTTGTGAGCATGCCAACCTTTGATGCTAACTTATTTGTTGATGGTATTGATGTTGATAATTGGAAATCGCTGAACGACTCTCTGGATAAGCCCCTCATTAATCGTCCTCTGCGTGGCATTTATCCGCCAGGCTCTACTTTTAAACCCTTTGTGGCCTTAGCTGGGCTGGAAAATGGTAAGCGTACGCCGCCGTTTTCAATTCAGGATTCAGGATTTTTTACATTGCCCAATAGCACTCATCACTATCGCGATTGGAAGCCAGGTGGCCATGGCATGGTGGATATTCAGCGCGCAATTACCATTTCTTGCGATACGTTTTTTTATGGCTTAGCAATGGAATTAGGTATTGAGAAATTAACCGCATTTGTCAGCCATTTTGGTTTTGGTCGTCTGTCTGGTTTAGATATTAAAGGCGAGAGTGCTGGCTTGTTGCCAACGCCAGATTGGAAGCAACGCCGCTTTAAGCAACCCTGGTACCAAGGTGAAACAGTGATTACTGGCATTGGTCAAGGATATACCTTAGTGACGCCCATGCAGCTAGCGCAAGCGACGGCGATTTTAGCTAATAATGGTGTGGCCATGAAGCCCCACTTGGTGTCAAAAATTGAAAAAGCCATCACGGGTCAACCCTTAGTGATAGCCCCCCTGATTCAAGATAAAATTGCAATTAACGCAGAAAATTTAGAGATAGTAAAACGCGGCATGGTAAATGTGACGTTGCCTGGGGGTACCGCCGCTAGTATCGGTGCGAACGCTCCATATTCAATTGCCGCTAAAACTGGGACCGCACAAGTGGTAGGCATAAGGCAGAACGAGAAATACAATGCAAGTAGTATTGATGAGCGTCACCGTGACCATGCTTTATTTATCGCATACGCGCCTGCTGAAAATCCTACAATTGCCTTGGCCGTCATTGTTGAAAACGGTGGTCATGGCGGTTCTGCCGCAGGACCGATTGCGAGGAAAGTGATGGATTATTATCTGTTAGGCAAAGTGCCAGAGGTTGAAGCAGCTGGCGCAGACAAAAAGCCATCAGTATCCACCGCTAGAAATAACGCACCTACGCCGGAAGAGTTACATGATTAGTAAACTATTAAAGTCGCTTGGTAAACATATAGACTCATTTCTGATGACATGTTTATTGCTGACTATGTTGGTTGGATTGTTTGTGCTGTATAGCGCATCTGGACAAAGCTTTGAGCGGTTGTATGCGCAGTGTATTAACATTATCGTGGCGCTAGGTTTTATGTGGGGTGCAGCCAATATTGGTCCAACTAAGTTGGAGCGTATTGCCCTGCCACTCTATGTGATTGGTGTTTTATTATTAATAGCCGTCGCATTATTTGGCTCAATCAGCCATGGTGCGCGGCGCTGGTTAAATTTAGGGGTGATGCAAATCCAGCCTTCTGAGATTATGCGTATTGCCATGCCCATGATGCTGGCCTTCTATTTCTCTAAACGAGAAAGCAAGCCCGTGTTGGCTGACTTTGCTATTGGAGGATTGTTGTTGGTGGTGCCGGTGATGTTGATTATGAAGCAGCCAGATTTAGGTACAGCCTTATTGGTGGCAGCCTCCGGTTTTTATATACTGTTCTTAGCGGGGTTGAGTTGGAAATGGTTGGTGGGCGGCATCGTGCTGTTCGCCGCATCTACACCCATACTCTGGCCGCTGTTGCATGACTACCAGCGTCGACGTATTGAAATTTTACTCGACCCGACCCAAGATCCCCTAGGCGCAGGCTATCATACGATACAAGCGATCATTGCACTAGGTTCTGGCGGCATTGCTGGCAAGGGCTGGCTCAATGGTACTCAGGCGCAATTAGACTTTTTACCAGAGCGCACTACAGATTTCATTTTTGCGGTATTTGGCGAAGAGTTTGGCTTACTGGGCATCCTGTTATTACTATTATTATTTAGTTTAATGATCATGCGCGGCTTGGTAATTGCCTCGCAAGCGCAAAGTACTTTCTCTCGCCTATTAGCAGGGAGTATTACGCTCACTTTCTTTACCTATGTGTTTGTAAATATGGGCATGGTCAGCGGCATTTTGCCGGTAGTCGGTGTACCATTACCGCTTGTTAGTTACGGCGGCACATCTATGGTAACTATATTGTTAAGTTTTGGTATTTTGATGAGCATACAGACGCATAAAAATCTGGTGGCCAATTAATGACAAAGTTTCGTGCCTATATTGCGATTTTAACTTTATTATTGCTTGCGGCATGTGGCGGCGTCGCAACAAAGCCTGACGCTAAGGTGCCAGGCGCCCTGGCTAAGCCCGGCGCTGGTGGTTATTATTTAGATGATGGTCCTGGTGATGATGCGCCCGCTGATATTGATGGTATTCCCGATGCCACCTTAAGAACAGAGCCGCTACTCGCTCGCGCTAATAAACCCTATGTTGCTTTGGGCCAAGAATATATCCCGTTTACCACTTATGCGCCTTACAAGCAGCAAGGGATAGCCTCCTGGTATGGCAAGCGCTATCACGGCAAAAAAACATCAGTCGGTGAGGTGTACGATATGTATGCCATGTCTGGCGCACACACTATTTTGCCACTGCCTAGTTATGTCAAAGTCACCAATCCTGTTAATGGCCGCTCAGTCATTGTTCGCATTAATGACCGGGGCCCATTCAAGCATGATCGTCTGATTGATTTATCTTACGCGGCTGCCTACAAGTTGAGATTGATAGGACAAGGTAGCGGCTTGGTTGAGGTGGAAAGCATTGATACTAGCCCTGAAGCTATGAAGAAGTTGGTGGGCGGAAAGGTTGAACCTGCAGCCGAGGTCATCGCTAAGCCTAAAGCGCCAGCAGAGCCAGTCGTCAAATCTGCCGGCTACTACGTGCAAGCCGGCGCATTTAAAACGGAAGCCAATAGCGATCTGTTGCAGAAGAAAATTCAGGGATTACCATTAGCAGAAAATGTAGCCGTAGGTAAGGTGTATAATGGCGACCTTTACCGCGTAAGGCTTGGGCCTTACAGTAGCCGTGAAGAAGCAGATATTTCTGCAGCCCTAATTCGCAAGCAATTAAATATTGCTACTATCGTTCAAAATCAATAAGTCAGTCCTATACAATATGCATAAAATCAGCTTTCATCACCTTAAAAACACGCTATTAGCTTTATCCATTTTTAGCCTAAGTTGCGCACAACTCAGTTTTGCAGAGAGCGCACAGATAGCGCCACCACCTAGCCTCGCAGTGAAAGCCTACCTGCTTAAAGACTTTAACAGTGGCCGTATAATTGCGACGCAAAATAGCGATATGCGCGTTGACCCAGCGTCGCTGACCAAAATCATGACGGCTTATTTAAGCTTTAAAGCGGTTAAAAATGGCCACTTACAACTCACACAAACGCTACCCGTCAGCTTGTTAGCTTGGAAAGTTGAAGGCTCTAAGATGTTTATTGAGCCGAATAAACCAGTAACTGTAGATGAGCTATTGCATGGCATGATTATCCAGTCGGGCAATGATGCCTCAATTGCGTTAGCAGAAGGCATTGCTAGTACAGAGCCGCTATTCGCTGACATGATGAATAAAGAAGCGCAACGCTTGGGTATGAAGAATACCCATTACATGAATGCGACTGGCCTGCCAGATCCGCAACATTACACCACTGCAGCTGACCTAGCTTTGCTGGCAACTGCACTGATACATGATTTCCCTACTGATTATCAGCGACTATATTCAACCAAAGAGTATCGCTATAACAATATTACCCAACCCAATCGCAATCGTTTGTTATGGCTAGATCCGAGTGTGGATGGCATGAAAACTGGCCATACCGAATCAGCTGGTTACTGCTTAATTTCTTCAGCCAAACGTGACGGTG
>CAIOPD010000136.1 GCA_903860085.1 uncultured Pseudomonadota bacterium | reverse complement strand
GTTCGCCAATTGTCACAGAGCAACACATGGATGCCCGCGAAGAATTGAAACACCCATCGAGCAGTTGGTTTTGCAATCATGGTTCCACGTTGGTTAGGAAGCGTTTGTTGCTGCTGTTTAAGGGCCTGTCGGATTCGGTATTCTAGGGCGCTGTAAACTAAAAGACAAAGTGTCATAATCATCATCAGCGCCATGATGCGCTTGGGTGATTTAAGAAATAAGGTATTCGCCATAAACCAAGGGTCTTTCAAAAAGCGAAAGCCACGCTCGACTTTTTGTTGGCCTGGCGTGTAATGATCTAGGATCTCTTCGTGACTGAATTGACTCTCATCTAATTGGTTGCTGGCGATAATAAAACAGCTTTTTTGTTGAATCTTGCCTAGTCGTGTTTCGAGTACGGATGCTACGGCCGCTTCAATACGGTAGCTAATAGAATCGGGCTTACGATTCTTGCTAGGTCGGCCTTTGCCTTTGAATCCAACGACTTCGACAATATGTGGATCATGTAAAGCAACCACTTTTAGTGTTTTTTGCAGATGAGCCAAGGCCGCTGCTGCATCAGCAGTGCAAGCAAAAGTCTGCTTGGCTAAGACGCTGAAAGCCTTGTATTCGAGTTGGCTTTGCTTTAGGTGTTGTTTGTTGACCGTTTGCTCTGCACGCCGCTGTGCGGCTTGAGTGTAAACGACCAGCCAACGCTGTTTAATGCCGCCATAAGTGGAGCCTAGTTCACTATAGGCGCGCTCTGGGCGCGCCTTCACCCACTCGTTAGAGACCGCCAAAATTAATTCACGTGTGCCACCAATGGTTTCTGGGACGCGCGTTATCCAAGGAAAATCACCCAAGTCGTGAAGTGTTTTCGCTGTATATAAGGCGCTATCAGCAACAATCAATGAAAGACCGACACTGTCCTGTAACTGTTTTATATGTTCATTCAGTGTCTGCCGAAAGCCTTCTTTGTCGCTGTGATTGCCACTTAATGCGCTCATCCATAACGGTATGCCGGCTTGATGTTCGCTAATGAGTTGCAGTGTTACCTGATTCAAGTCGGGGCGATGATCTCGGCTATAACCTTGAGTAATATGAATAACGCCTTCCGTCACGTCTTCCTGATGGCTATTGTAAGATCCGTCAACATGAAAGCTAGTGCTGTCTATATGGCCGATTTGACAGGACAAGCCCAAACGCTTAACTGACTGTGCCGCTAGTTGGGCGTATAACATTTCTGGATCGGAAGCGTAAATGGCATCTAGCGCTCTGCCCAAGGTATCATCGTTAAGATGCTCTGCCTCGATACCCTTACCCAATAGCCGCTCAATCGGCTTGTCCTTGAAAAAATGCGGCATCAGGTACAGCGCCCGATTAACGAAGCCTAGACCATTTAAAATCATGGCCTTAACGCATAAACCAATTGAAACCTGTCGCTGATCATGATCTTGCTTGATCACTGTATCGATCAGTTCTGGTATCCCCAACTCATCAACCATGCCTGCGATGAGACCCAAATGATCCAAGTTGTAACTGTTGTAACGGGCGGATTCTAAGTTCATTGTTCACCAAATAGATAAATTCTGGATGATACAGTTTAAATCAGTTTTGCCTTAGGTGGGGTGCGGAATGTCGGCCTTAATAGCGACTTGCAGAATTTATGTGCTATTTATGAATAACGTGTATTTAGTTACCTGGTGGTGGAAGTGAAGTAAGTGGGTTGTATTGGACTGGAGCATTGCTATTTGGTGTTGGATTGCTGTATTGCTCTCTAGTATTTGGCGGTAACTGAATCACTCTAGGCTCTATTTGTTTTAGATTGGATTGCTGTCTAGCAAAATCAGCTTGTACCTTGGCTAAGTCACGCGCTGCAATTGCATTTTGTTGTTCTGCAGCTTCAAAAGCACTTATTTGATCTGTTAATTGATCAGCATTTACAGTGCTGGCAAATAAAATACTTGCAACTACTAATTTCATTTTATACATAATGCATTCCTTTTCGTTAAAGTAGCGACTTGATTAATAGCATTGATTACCACACTAAATTATTTTTCTATCAATATACCCCCATATAAGTAAAAATACTTACAGTATTTATATTTTATGCGGGGAAGCAATGCGAACTAGTTCTGAAGACGATCTAATTGTTTGGGGATGATGGCGCGTTGAGTACTGGAAAAAGTATGCGATATATTTTACTTAAAATTTACTTTTCCATTCTTCTGCAACTTGTGCGATAACCTCATTTAATAAACTTGGACGAATGTGTAATGTGGTTTGTTCTGGAATAGCCGCTAATAAGGCTAAGACTTCAGATGGATGGCGTAACTGTTGGCGAACAGAGCGGATTAACAAACCTAATGTGCCGTGTGTAGCTATATTCATACTTTTAGCAGCTAGCCTTGCAGCAGTATCATCTGTTATTAACAAATTAACTGAATGAGTTAAACATAGCTCTAATGCTTCTCGTTCACCATGATGCAATGTATAAAGTACAGACAAAGCTTTTACTTTGTCTGAAACTAATGGAGTAGTCTGTCTGATTAACTTAACATTTATCTTTAGTAATGCTTGCGGGCGATGCTGGTGCACCTCAAGCCAAACAGCATTTGGAACCAACACAGCGGCATAATCACTTAATACATCCAGTGCAGAAAGTTCATCTAAATGTATTAAAGGCCCTGCGTCAGCGACAATCAATAAATGATTAGTCTTCGCCATGCAATCCCCATTTAACATCATCTTGTATATAAGACTCAGTTAACACATCTTGATGAGATTCAAGATACCTGCGCAATGCCTCATTAACAACTTCCTGTAAATTACTAGCCCACCCCTGTTGTACAAGTGTTTGTGCCTGTTGCCATAGTTGGTTTGGAATTTCAGCATTTAGTGTATTGTTCATAATCTGTTGAATCCTTTAGTTTTGATAATACTTTTAGGCTATGTCTTTATTTCGTATGAATAAAGCATCCACGTCTTCACCGGAAAAATCATCTACTACACGCAATTTCTCAAATAATAAGGGCTCTTTCTTATGTTGCAGTAAATAATCAGCTAGAATCTTCACGACGGCTTCTTGAGCATTCTTCTGGTGGCTGACAGCAATAACTTCACTAAGAAGCGTATCATCTAAATTAATAGTAGTCATTTATATCTGCATTGTGATCAATCACATAGTAAATATAATAGCATTAGATTGAGACTCAAGAATATTATTTAAATCTTCTAATTTTATTAAAATCAACTGAAAACTTTAATTTGTTTACTATTTTCTGATTTTCTACAATATCCAGTTTTTTTGTATATCTGTCTGTTTCATTTTGATCACTTGGTTGCTGCCCAACTAATTTCGCTGTAACTCGATGTTCAAGTTTTTGAATTTTCTGTCTCTAACTCATGTAAATATCATCCAGCAGCTCGATACCGTAGCGATGCTGTGGGTTCTAAGCGCCCCAAATCCTTCCCAACCATATGTTTTTCAGAAGGCATTAACTTAAAAACATCGCCAATCAGTTTAGCCACTTCTTTAAGCTTATCCTTAGGATTACTATCCTCTAACAAAGCTCTGATAAATTCTAGCAGCACGTCCATTTGAGATTTTCTTTGCAGGCTGCCTACGGTATACGCGGGCAGTTTGTTTTCTATACGGGCCATCTGCTCTGGGTGAAGGAGGAGGCAATGGTCAAACAACAGACTCAGAATCAGGCCTCGGCTTGATCCCTCTTCATCTAATTGT
>CAIOPD010000135.1 GCA_903860085.1 uncultured Pseudomonadota bacterium | reverse complement strand
TGACTCGCTGCAACCGCAGGTAATCCAGTCAATGCAATCTTCAAGGCCGCCACTTCATCGATGAGCTCGGCGCTCAATTGGGTGTGTTCTTTCAAGACCATACTGACATTTTCCTGCACAGTGAGCGCACTAAATAATGCGCCACGCTCAAACATTACCCCCCAGCGTCGCCGCATCGACAGCGCTTCAGCATCGCTCAACCCTAGCACTTCGCGGCCAAACACCTTTATTGAACCTGAGCTCGGTTGTAACAATAAAATAATAGCGCGCAATAGTGTCGATTTACCACAACCACTTCCGCCGACCAGCGCAAATATTTCTCCGGGCTGGACGCGAAGGCTAACATCATCATGCACTATATTGTCGCCAAAACGTGTTTTCAGGTGCTGAACGTCAATGACTGGTGCAACGGGTGGAATATCTGGCATGGCCACACTCATAACGTTAGCCAATTAAACACAACCGAAAACAGAGCATCGGCCAAAATGACCAAAAATATCGACTGCACTACGCTTACCGTGGTTTGGCGGCCCACGCTGTCAGCGCTCCCACCAACCTGAAACCCTTGAAAACAGCCGACCAAAGAAATAATAGTGGCAAATACGGGCGCTTTCCCTATCCCCGTAAGGAACGATGACAGACTCACCGCATTGCCAATACGGTCAAGAAATACATCGAAACTGACACCTAGTTTACTACTCGCCATGATCATGCCGCCGAGAACGCCTGTGATATCCGCATAAAGTGTGAGTAACGGCAAAGCAATGATCAAAGCCAGCATTTTTGGTAGTACTAGCAATTCAATACGACCTATCCCGATGGTCCGTAGCGCATCAATTTCTTCTGTGACCTTCATCGTGCCGATTTGTGCCGCATAAGCTGAACCGGAACGACCAGCGACAATGATGGCCGTCATCAACGGCGATAACTCACGTAACATGGATAGCGACACCAAATCCACAATAAAAATATTGGCACCAAATCGCTGCAATTGATCTGCGCCTTGGTAGGCAATCACCACCCCCATCAAAAATGACAGCAGGCCCACAATGGGCAAAGCATCGAAGCCGGCCGATTGTAGGTTATGTAACACTGGACGCCACCGGATAGTTTGAGGATGAGCAAGTGCGCGTAACAACACCATGGCACACTCGCCCACAAATGCCAGCATGGCCAATAGGTTTTGTAACGCATGCCAAGTACGTTGGCCAATCTTATTAAGCAAACTCAGCGTGGGAGGCGCTATTAATTTTTGCGCCATGTTAGCGCCAGCCACCAAGGTCAGCAGCGCACTAAATTCAGGGCGCAAGCCCTCAAGAGTGACCTTACGTCCACTTCGTTCTAACGCAGTGATTGTTCTATGTAGCAACCAAGCGCCTGTCGTATCTAAGGCACTCACTTCGGCAGCCATTATCAAAAATTCTGTTTGGGGAAGCAGACGGACCTCGTCTAACTTGGCCTCCATGGCCGCGATGCTTTGCACTACCCAAGGCCCGATGCAACGGATAGTCACGTATTCTGCTGCACGAGGTGCAGAAGATTCAATTAGCAGTTGTGCTGTTTGTACGTTCATTTTATAAATCCAATGCAATCACTATAACAAACCACTACCCACCCATGGCTGAGTTATAGGACAAGCCCATATTGATGCATGCTTAGTCAGAATGAAAATGCACCAAAAAAAATTGGAAGGATGTACTTCCTATTATTGTCATAATAAGAATAGAATGTAATTAAATCTTTGTTATAGATCAATTGGCATTCATTCACTAACGGTTAGCATGACAGACTTTGAATAAGTGCCAACCAAGCACGGAGCCTCCATTAACGTTGTTATTGGATTGCTGGAAAGGAACAAAATGTTACTCCATGATCAAGCCGTCAAAAATCTAGGTGCAGAAGATTACCTAGTCATTGCTAATGAACACGCACTGCTAGAAAAGTTCTTAGACAATCTGCGTGAGGCATGCGCATGTTGCAAGTTAGGGGAGCAGACAAGCTGCACGACTTGCGATTCGGAAAAGAGAGCTTCATGCCAAGGTCGCCTACCCTCTTTTTTATATTACGTGATTGATCTAGCCGCTAAGCATTTTGATCATGAAGAAAAAATTATGCTAAGTAGACCCCACGTAACCGAAGACTATGAGTACTTTCGACTCCACCATCAAGCGCATGTGGAAATTATGCAAAAACTCAATGCGTTGGTGGATCAGTGCTTTTCATTAGATAAAAACACCGATACCGGCACTGTTTACCGTCAATTTCACCAAACACTGTCTGAGCTATTTACCCAACATGACCAAGCTTTCGATGACCCCTTTATTGATTCTACCAAATCTTAGAAGGCACTCGGGGATGGCCACCAACACTTAAATTGCTGGAAGTTCTAGCATAGGCTGTAAGATGTAATGCAGATTAGTTGCGCCAAACTTGGTCTGCAAAATTAATATGAGTGCATGTAAATCTGCGATTTTTGCATGAAGCATAAATTGCACCCGTTGCTGACGACCAGTCACTTGCTCCACCATACTTAATTCCGTGCTTCCCGCCCCAGGTCGCGTGCCATGTCCATAGACCTTGCTACTCGTAAAGCCAGCAATAGTCTTTTGTAGCAGTAAAAAATCTACTAAAACTTCCTCTAAATTAGGTGGTGCAATCACAATGAGCAGGGCCTGTGCGCTTGAATTTTGTGTCATCGATAATTCCTATTTAAAAAATCTACGGTAAAAAATAGGTAGCAATACCAGCGTCAGTGCGGTAGAACTCACCAGCCCCCCGATTACCACAATAGCTAATGGGCGTTGAATTTCAGAGCCAGGACCCGTAGCAAATAACAGTGGAATTAAACCAAAAGCGGCAATGCTTGCCGTCATGAGCACCGGCCGTAATCTGCGCTTAGCCCCTTCAATCACAATGTCGAGCTTGCTCATCCCTTGCGCTTCCAATAGGTTGAAATAACTAACCATCACCACTCCGTTGAGTACCGCAATGCCCAGTAGGGCAATAAAACCTACAGAAGCCGGCACCGACAGATATTCACCAGAAATCCATAGGGCAAATACACCACCTATCATGGCGAACGGAATATTGGAAAGGATCAACAAGGCTTGTTTAATGGAGCCAAAGGTGGCAAACAAAAGCAAGAATATCAAGCCTATGGCAACTGGCACCACAATAGCCAATCGTGCCGCAGCACGCTGCTGATTTTCAAACTGACCGCCCAGTTTAAGTGAATAGCCTTCGCCTAATTTCACTTCAGCATTGATACGCTGTTTCGCTTCCTCAACAAAGCTGACTAGGTCACGATTGCGGATATTAGCTGTGACTACGACCATCCGTACACCACGCTCACGATCAACTTTGACTGGACCTTCGGCACGTTCTATTTTAGCCACTGCCGACAGCGGGACATTAGTGCCAGTAGATGAAGTTAGCATTAAGTTGCCAAAGTCTGCCGGCGAAGTACGTAAACCTTGACTGCCTCTCACCAACACCGGTGTACGCCTTTGTCCTTCTTGTACGATACCAATTTGCTTACCCTCTAACTGCGCCAGCAAAATGGACTCAATCTCGGCAATGCTCAAGCCCAAACGGCCAGCAGCTACACGATCGATCTTGATTTGTAGATACTGTACACCACTATTTTGTGGGGTATAAACATCTTGATTGCCTTTAATAGACTCTAGGATCTTGATGATCTGCTGTGCTTTACTATTAAGTTGATTTAAGTCTGGACCATATATTTTAATGGCGAGATCGCCACGCACACCCAAAATCATTTCGTTGACACGCATATCAATCGGCTGTGTAAAGTTATAGGCAAGCCCTGGCATTTGCGCCATCACTTTACGCAACTCGTTGAGGAGTTCCACTTTGGTTTTCATGCGCCAAGTATCTGCTGGCTGCAAAATTAAAAAGTTATCAGTTTGATTTAAACCCATCGGGTCTAAGCCAAGCTCATCTGAACCTACGCGAGAATAGATTTCTTTCACCTCGGGCACTTGGCTCAAAATAGCGCGCTGCACATTCATATCGGTGACCATACTTTGTTGCAAATTAATGGAGGGTAATTTTTCCACCCCAATAATTAGATCTCCCTCATCCATTGTTGGCATAAAAGTTTTGCCAATTTGCGTATAGACAACACCGGTCAATAGCAGCGTGACACAAGCGCCAATGACAATCGCTTTAGCATGGTCCAAACTCCATTCAAGTACTGGCTCATAAACAGCGAGTGCTTTTCGCACAAGCCAAGGCTCTTCATGACTGACTTCTTTAAGTAAGAACGAAGCCAGAACGGGAATCACCGTTAGCGACAAGAATAATGAACCTGCTAGTGCAAACATAATAGTCAGCGCTACTGGAGTGAATAACTTACCCTCCAAACCTTGCAAGGTAAGTAAGGGTAAAAATACGGTGATAATAATCAACACCCCTGCCGTGACTGGCACGCTGACCTCGCGCACTGCGCGGTAAATGATATGCATCCGCGGCAGGCTCTCACGTCTTTTGCTTTCGGCGAGATGCGACACGATATTTTCAACCACTACCACTGCGGCATCGACTAACATACCAATGGCAATTGTGAGGCCACCCAAGCTCATCAAATTGGCCGACATGCCAAAATAGCGCATCAACAAAAATGTAAATAATGCAGACAGCGGAAGAATAAAAGCAATGGTCAACGCCGCTCGGAAATTACCTAAAAACAAGACCAGTAAGATCAGCACCAAGACAACCGCCTCTAGCAAGGCTTTGGTTACTGTATGCACGGCACGCTCAACTAAACTTCCTCGGTCATAAAACACATGGGTAGTCACGCCTTTAGGAAGCGTCGGTGCGATTTCCGCTAACTTTTCCTTTACGCCATCCACCACTTGCTGTGCATTTGCACCACGTAAGCCTAACACCAGCCCTTCAACCACCTCGCCTTTACCATTACTGGTCACGGCACCGTAGCGAGTAATAGCACCGATGCGAACATCAGCAATATCCGCGATTTTTACCGACATGCCCTGCTCGGATCTCACCGTCGTATTTTGCACGTCCTCTATGGTTTTAAAAGCACCTTCAGCGCGGACTAATAACGAACCTTCGCCATCATTTAATTTGCCAGCGCCGCCGTTACGATTATTCTTCTCCAGCACCTGTTGCAGGGTATCAATGGCCACACCACGGGCATACATACGTGCGTTATCCGGCACAATTTCAAAACTACGCACGTAC
Organism: uncultured Pseudomonadota bacterium; assembly: GCA_903860085.1. Classification (GTDB taxonomy): domain Bacteria; phylum Pseudomonadota; class Gammaproteobacteria; order Burkholderiales; family Methylophilaceae; genus Methylotenera. Next base: position 3,638 of record CAIOPD010000135.1, on the reverse strand, counting down.
CCGCCCAATGTATTGACATCAGCCACTCCTGGGACGGTACGCAGTTGTGGACGGATGACCCAGTCTAGCAGGGTGCGACGCTCTTGCAGACTTAAGCTATCGCTTTCTACCGTAAACATAAACATCTCACCCAATGGCGTAGTCAAGGGTGCCATGCCACCGGAAGCATCGGCGGGTAAACTTGGCCATACTGCATTTAAACGCTCGGCCACCTGCTGCCGTGCCCAGTAAATATCTGTGCCATCGGCAAAGTCGACCGTAATATCGGTCAGTGCATATTTAGCCACCGAACGTAAACCTGTCTGATTGGGAATACCAAGCACTTCCACTTCAATAGGGGCAGTAATGCGTGCTTCGACCTCCTCCGGCGTCATTCCAGGGGCTTTAACAATGATTTTAACTTGCGTAGAAGATACGTCTGGAAAAGCATCGATTGGTAAGGCTTGGTAGGCTAGCGCACCCGCGGCAGCCAAACCGATTGTTAGGATTAGCATCAACAGCCTTTGCGTCAATGCGAATTGAATCAGCTTAGCTAACATTATTCAGCCCCTAACCCTAACCAAGTACCTTTGATTGCAGAAACGCCTGATACCGCTACTTTCTCACCCTCTTGAAATTTCGCGTCAACCACCGCGTCATCCCCTTCCTCTGAGATCACAGTCACCTCTTGCGGACGGAAGCCTTTGCTTATTTGCACAAATACCAAAGCCTTGGCCCCTTGTCTAGCTAGGGCAGATTTAGGCACACTAAAGTGCTTAGCCTCACTACCTAAACTAATCTCGGCTTCCACAAACTGGCCTGGTGATAACTTTTCAGCCCCCTGCGTAATTTCGGCACGCAAGTGCAAAGTTTGATCAGCCTTATTGACGCTACGAATGACCGCGACCAATTTACCGCTAGCCTGCAATTTAGGGACTAATACCGGCATACCAATTTTGACAAACGGCAAACCTTCAAGTGGCGCATGAATTTCCAGCCAAAGTGGATTCAATCTGCCGATGCGATAAATTGGCATGGCCGTATCGACGCGCTGCCCAGTGGTGACCATTTGCTCTAACACCTGACCTGCAATAGGGGCTGTTAGCGTAATGCCACTGGTCATACCTGTGCTTGGATTTAATCGAGAAAGTTCTTCTGCACCCATACCAGCCAAGCGTAAAGCTTGTTTTAATTGTGCTAGAGAAGCGCTACTGGCTTCATGTGCACTTTCAGTATCGAGAAAACGGCGTTGCGGAATAATGCCATCTTTAAATAACTCAGCATCACGCGTTAAGCTTTTGGCTGATAATTTATTTTGCGTCATCGCCAACAAATAATCTTTTTGTAAGCGCAGTAAGTCGGCACTGGTTAAATGCGCAATTGGTTGACCTACTTTCACTTGCTGCCCGGCCGCCACAAACAACTGATCTATTAAACCAGATTGCGGCGCACTCACTACACGTTCTTGACCAACTGGTACCACAATCTCTGCTGGAAAACGGCGACTGCTGAGCATGGTATTTTTGCCTACCGGGGTGACCGTAACGCCTAGGCTTTGTTGCTGACTAGCCGTCATCACAACGTCAGCGGCTTGCGCACTTCCGACAAAATTTAGATAAATAGTGCTGATGAATACTAAGTTTAATACGCGGGCGATGGCATTCACGGTAATACTCCTACGACTTGGTTATAGCGGGCAATATCCCACTGCAGTTGAATTTGACGGGTAGTAAAAGCACGTTCGGTATCATAAGTTTGCGCTTGCACACGCAGCAAACTTACTAAATCCGTTTCGCCTAAGCTAAATGCTTTTTGTGCCAATTTGGCACTCTCTTTAGCAATCTCATATTGCTTGGTCGCAATAATTAGCTCAGTACGACTCACACTTAAATTATGCTCGGCTTCATGCATCATGGCTTCAAGCGCTGTCCGAAGCTTCTCACGTTCGGTGAGCGCATATCCTACGCCCATCTCAGCTGTAGCTTTAATCGGTGCGGCACGTGCGTCCCCACCAAATGGAATTCTGAGTCTCAACCCAACACTGTCATTGGACAAGTTATCAAATGCGCCCTGCGCTCTACGCATATTGAGTAAGACCTGTAGATTTTCATGACTTTCAATTTGCGCTAGATTACGCTCGGTTTCTGCTAAATCCAGTTTAGATTCCGCCTCAATCCAAATGGAAGAATGACTATAATCTTCTAGACTTGACTGCGTCTCAATAAAACTACTAGGCAACTCATGCAACCCAGTCAGTAAAGAATAGCGATGGCGCGCATGCATCACCTCAGCATCAGCACGCAATTGCTCTCTTTCTGCACGCAAAGTTTCTTGTTGTGCGAGCATAAAATCAGTTTTGGCCATTTCACCAGCCTGATATCGTTTCTCTACATCTAACTGTAAGTTGCGGGCTAGTTCAAGTTTACTGGAAGCTAAAGCTAGATTGTTGTCATTGAAGGCGATATCCCAAAGCGCTTCACGCAACATGCCCGCCACTTGTAATCTTATACTTTCACGGCTAGCAGCCACATTGGACTGAAACGCATCTGCTACTTTAAGGCGATTGCTACGCTGGTTTGGTAGCCAAATCGGCAGCTCCACCTCCGCCAACCACTCACGTTCATTGCGCCCGCTGGTAAGCCCATCATTTTGATGGGCTACAATCATGGCGGGTGTGGAAGGCAAGATGGCGTGCGCAATAAGGGCTTTTGCTGTGACCATTTGCTCGCGTGACTGAATCGACGCCTGCATAGGGTTGCGGGCTATGGTTTTTTCTAACACATCGTGTAATTGCAGATTTGGATTAACCACCAACGCATCAACGTGGTCACTATCGGCAGCAAGCGCTGGAACAATCCATGTCGCTGTTGATAAGCAGACCATGAGCACTTGTAACCATCGTTTAAAATTCAGCATGAAACTCTCCTAAAATCAAAAAATAACATTGCTAAATGACACCAATGTTAATTATGTATTAATTTAGAAAAGAGGTGGGGCGCGTGGTGAGGATTGAGGTCTGAGATGAATCGGCAGCGAGGATGAAAAACGTGCTACAAATAAAGTGGATAGGCTTTTTGCCAACACCATTGCAAGCACAAATAATATGGCAAACAACGGAAGTGGAAGTAAGTCAAAGCGCTCAAGCAGGGCTTTATTCACACCGATAGTATGTGAGCCATTGCTGATATTTTTAAAAACCGGGGTTTTATCTATCGCTTGTAAAGAGTCATCTGCAGCCATGTGCAGACCCTGACCTTGTTGTGGGCTATCAGTTTCAAAATGCGCATGAATCAAGGGTGAAATCATTTGCAAGAAAGCAAACCAAATCACTATTGTCCATAGTATTTTTTTATTAAGTACTGAAAACATTATTTCACTATAACATCTATTCTCATAATGACAAACGGGCTTTGCTACAGTCAAATTGCAGCAAAAGTATGTAAAAAGGAAGGCGCTTAAAGTGATGAGGTCAATGAAGAGTTGCCATTGCAGGCTTCTCTTAAGGTGCGTTTAATATGAACGTTTTCTTGGGGTGTAAGTAGCACCGCTAGACTCAATATGTCTAAACGTAATACGACCATTATTAATGTCATAAGGTGACAATTCTAAGGTGACTTTATCGCCAGCTAATATGCGGATATGATTCTTTTTCATCTTAC
>CAIOPD010000134.1 GCA_903860085.1 uncultured Pseudomonadota bacterium | reverse complement strand
TGTGAATTTGGTAGGGCGTGCGGGGATCGAACCCACGACAAACGGATTAAAAGTCCGCTGCTCTACCAGCTGAGCTAACGCCCCATTGTACTAATGGGTAATACTATATTTCTGGTGAAATTTTCTGTAGGGACTGAATTGCTGCTCGAAAGCATCACCTACGAAAGGGCGCAATTATGCTAGAAACATTGCACTTGGTCAACGTATAACTTGGAAATATATAAACTATTTACATTCTCAATCTACAACTAACGGTGGAACTTTTGTGGAAACAGATTTATGAGTAGCTTTAACGCATGCCCGGCATCTTGCCGCCCATCATATTACCCATGCCACGCATCATTTTTGCCATCCCACCTTTGGCAAACATTTTCATCATTTTCTGCGTTTCTTCGAACTGCTTAAGCAGTCGATTAACCTCTTGCACCTGTACCCCAGATCCGTCTGCAATACGTTTTTTGCGTGTCGCTTTAATCAACTCTGGCTTACGTCGCTCTAACGGCGTCATGCTATTGATAATGCCTTCTATACGGCGCACGGCCTTATCCGCATCTGCAGGATTCATTTTTGATGCCATCCCCGACATTTGCGCTGGCAGCTTATCCATGAGTGCGCCCATGCCACCCATTTGACGCATTTGAGACATTTGTGCTTTAAAGTCATCTAAATCAAAGTTTTTGCCTGACTTCACTTTGTCCGCAAGTTTTTGCGCCGCAGCCATATCGACATTCTTGTGTGCTTGCTCAATCAGGCTCAGCACATCGCCCATACCCAGTATGCGTGAGGCCATCCGCTCTGGGTGAAATGGCTCCAAACCATCTACCTTCTCACTAACGCCGATAAACTTAATTGGCTTGCCAGTAATATGGCGCACTGATAATGCAGCCCCACCGCGTGAGTCTCCATCTAGCTTTGTCAGAATAATGCCGGTCAGTGGCAGCGCGTCACCAAAGGCCTTGGCAGTATTTACCGCATCTTGCCCCTGCATCGCATCAACCACAAACAAGGTTTCAATCGGATTAAGCTGTGTATGCAACGCTTTGATTTCTGCCATCATAGCTTCATCAATGCCTAAACGCCCTGCGGTATCAAAAATCACCACATCGTAGTAGCCACGCTTAGCAAAATCTAAGGTCGCACTCGCGATGTCGGCTGGCTTTTGATTAGCATGGCTATCAAAGCAGTCTATTTCCAATTGCTTTGCGAGGGTTTTGAGCTGTTCTATGGCAGCTGGACGATAAATATCAGCACTGGCTAACAGCACTTTCTTTTTTTGTTCTTTTAGAAGTTTAGCCAGCTTGGCTGAAGTGGTAGTTTTACCAGAACCCTGCAGACCCGCCATTAAAATGATGGCAGGCGCGACTACAGCTAAATTAAGCCCTACATTAGCCTTACCCATTAACACAGCAAGCTCATCGTGCACCACCTGAATGACGGCCTGCCCTGGCGTTAGGCTTTGAAGTACCTCTTGACCCTGTGCGCGCAATTTAACCTGAGCAATAAAGTCTTTCACTACTGGCAAGGCAACGTCAGCCTCCAATAGCGCCATACGCACTTCGCGCATGGCATCTGCGATATTTTCTTCGGAGAGTCGCGCTTGGCCACGTAAATTTTTAATCACGCCCTGTAGGCGGTCGGTTAAGTTTTCTAGCATGACGCACTCTTACTATTGATTAGATGCCCAATTTTACATCAAGCTATTATGTTTGAAGCATATTTAAGCCATA